>CAJKZO010000006.1:0-35760 GCA_905204365.1 uncultured Collinsella sp. | reverse complement strand
TCGTTGACGTGCAGCTTATCGAGCGCGTCGCGCAGGTTCTCGTAGTCCTTGTTATCGATCGGGAACAGGCCCGTATAGACCATGGGCTTGGCCTCGCGGTAGCCGGGAAGCGGCTCGGGGCAGGGATTCGACGCCCACGTGAGGGTATCGCCCACGCGAACGGCCTCGGGGTCCTTCAGGCCCGTGACCACGTAGCCGACCTCGCCGACCGTCAGCGAGTCGACCGGGGTCTCGGCGGGACGCTTGACGCCCACGCCATCGACCAAAAAGTCGCCCTTTGCCTGCATCATGCGCAGGGTATCACCCTTTTTGATGGAGCCGTCAAAGACGCGCACCGTGGCCACCACGCCACGGTACTCGTCGAAATACGAATCCAGAATGAGCGCCTTGAGCGGAGCATTTGCATCGCCCTTGGGCGGAGAGATCAAAAAGACAATGGACTCCAGCAGATCGTGGATGCCCTCGCCGGTCTTGCCCGAGACACACACGGCATCATCGGCAGGGATCGCCAGGTCATCCTCGATCTCGGTCTTGACCTCGTCGGGATGGGCCGAGGGCAGGTCAATCTTGTTGATGGCAGGAACAATATCCAGATTGGCGTTCATAGCGAGCGTCGCGTTGGAGACGGTCTGCGCCTCGACGCCCTGCGTGGCGTCGACAACGAGCACCGCACCCTCACAGGCTGCCAGCGAGCGCGAGACCTCGTAGGTAAAGTCAACGTGGCCCGGCGTATCGATCAGATTGAACTGATACGTCTCGCCATCGTCGGCGTCATAGGACACGCGAACGGCATTGGACTTGATCGTGATGCCGCGCTCGCGCTCGATATCCATGGTGTCGAGCAGCTGCGACTCCATGTCGCGTTCGTCGACGGTATGGGTGAGCTCGAGGATGCGATCGCTGATCGTGGACTTGCCATGGTCGATGTGCGCAACGATTGAGAAGTTGCGGATGTGGGAAATGTCAATTGAAGTATTCATGCGGACTATCTTACCCGAGCGGTACAAAAAATGGAGCCTGTTCCATAAAACAGGCTCCATTTATGCGCGTAATCTGTGTGGTGTGAAATTTACAACTTAGGCGTTGATGCTGTTCACGAGCTTGGCAAGACCGGACTTGCGGTTGGAAGCCTGGTTCTTGTGGATAACATGCTTGGCGGCAGCCATGTCGAGACGCTTGGTGACGGTCTTGAGGGCAGCCTGGGCCTTCTCGGCGTCGCCCTCGGCGACGGCGGACTGGACGTGCTTGGTCAGCGTCTTGAGCTCGGACTTGACAGCCTTGTTACGCATGCGAGCTGCCTCATTGGTGCGGATACGCTTCTTCTGAGACTTGATGTTTGCCACTTCTGGAGTTCCTTTCGAGTTCCTTGCAAAAAATGTATGACACCTCTGAGACACGGTGAGGTCATGCAAGCGCCTACTATAGCACGCTCCCCCTCAAAGGGATAGAACGAATTTGCCAAATAGGCAGGTATCATCACGATTTTCTCAAGATGTTCGTAATCCAGAGCAAAAGCGCGGTCTGAGAATCGGCCGAACCCTTGAGCGCGAGCTCTACATCGACCGCCCCCCCGAGCGCTGCGACGAGCTCTGCCATCGAAAAGCGACGTGCCCAGGTCAGGTGATTCTTGACCTGCCAGGACTGGAGCTTGAGCGTTGCGGCCAGCTCACGACCCTGTCCGCGCGCATCGAGCGCCTTGGCAACGATAAGCTCGCGGATGCGGCCGCACAGCAACGTGTAAGTCCACACGTAGCTCTTGGCGGGCAATAGATTGAAAAGCTCGAGCGAGCGTCGCATGTCACGGGCCGAGACCGCATTGAGAAAGTCCCAGGGCTGGACTTCGGCCGTGCGCACGATCCAGCGCTCCACATCGGCAAGCTCAATTTGCGGCGCCTCGACCATCTGGGCAAGCTTGGCCAAGTCGTTATCGAGCATGCGAGTGTTCTCGCCCGAGCGCGAAACGAGCTCCTCGGCGGCGGCCGTAGAGATGGACTTTCCGTGCTGCGTCGCCATCTGCTGCACGCGGCGCGGAAGCTCCCAGCGCTTGGTGCCGGAGCAATCGATCACGGCCTTCTTGTCGATCTTGGCGATCGCCTTATACAGGCGCGTGTTCTTGGCAAGCGAGTCGGCGATGATGAGGCAAACCGTCGTGGGGCTGGGACTCGCCAGATAGTCGACAAGCGGCTCGGAGATCGCTTTGGCGAGTTTTGAGCAGCCGTCAAGGATTACCAGGCGAAACTCACTGCCCATCGGAAAGGTGTTGAGCGATCCGATAATCGACTCGATATCGGGGTCTTTGGTCATATCGCGCTCGTCGAGGTTGAACTCGACCATGCCCGTCTTTTCCAGACGCGCTTTCATACGCGAGACGGCGTGATCGCGCTTGACTCCGTCGGTACCGACGATCAGATATGCCGGCAGCAGACCGGTTTCGGACATTGCGCTCCCCTCCCGCAGACTCTCGAATTCGTACCGTGCCATTTTAGCCCAGGGGCCCACCGCGCGCCAACGATGTCATCACGGTCGCTGGCATCGCATCGCAAAGCCATTCGCACTCGGCGTGACGGTAATGTCGCCGTGCTCGATCGTGCATGCGAACGCGCCGCCCGCTTCCTTAACGGCATCGATGCAGGCATCGGACGGATGACCGTATCGATTCCCCTCGCCCGCGCTCGCGAGGGAAAGCTCGGGCTTCAGAACGTCCAGCAACTCATCATCGACTGAAACCTTGGAGCCGTGATGGCCAAGTTTAAGGACATCGATATCCCCCACCTCCTGCACGAATTCCCGTTCTTGGTCGAGCTCGACATCACCGGTGAGGAGTATGCGCAAGCTCTTGCCTTCCTGAACATAAGAAAGCAGCAGGACAAGCGAGTCCTCATTTCCCTCGCCATCCACGGACTCGAATGGCCACATCACGCGGGCGCAAAATGAGCCGATGTCGACTGTATCCCCACGGCGCACCTGCCGATACTCCACGCCAGGTCGGTTCAATACCTCGGCAGGAGCATCCTCCAGCGCATCCGCCGCCACGGCAATCGTTCCGACCGAAAACTGTTCGAGCACGGCAGGCAGACCACCCCAGTGATCCTCGTCCCAATGCGTCACAAAGACGGCATCGATGTGGTGCACGTTATTGCGAACCAACGCCGCCACCACACGCTCGTCGAGCCCGCAGTCGACGAGTGCCACTGCGCCACCCTGGCGGATAAGAATCGCATCGGCCTGGCCAACATCGAGCACCGTCACCGCTGGCGGCGCGTAGCGGTCCCAATAGACGTACGGAATCGCAGCCAAGAGCACCAGGCATGCAAGCCCCACCGCCATAGGACGTGCACGGGGACGCGGCCACCAGACCAGCAGAACCGCCAGCAAACACGGCACTAGGTAAATCCACATGCTATCGGGCGGCACGCTCACGGATGCACCCGGCACGGCGGCAAACAGCTGCTCAAAGAACAGCGCACAACGGGCGGCAATCATGGGCACAACGAGCGCCCAAGTCCGCAACGGTGCCACGAGCGAAAAGGGAACCAGCACGATGGACACAGCAAGCAGTACGCTCACCACCGGACCGATGACCGCATTTGCCAGCGGGGCAATGAGCGAGAACGTACCAAAGGCAGGAATGGTAATGGGGAGCGTCGCCAACTGCGAGCACAGTGTGACGGAAAGCATACTGGCAATGCCCGATGGCACACCCAGCTCACCCAAAGCGTAGGTGGCGTACGGGCAAAAGCACACGATGGCAAAGACGCTGGCACATGAAAGCTGAAAGCCCATCTCGAACAGCACCGTCGGCCGCAGTAGCACAAAGATGGACATGGTTGCGAAGAGTGCCGATGCGCCGTGCCGGCGACGCCCCGCGCCGTTTACGACAAGCGTCGTGAACACCATGCAGCACGCGCGCACGGCCGAGGGAGACGCGCCCGTAAAAGCAGCGTAGCCCACAAGCGTTATCGCCAATATCGCCCGCTGAAGACCACGTGAGCACCGAGTCTTTTGCAATACACCCTCGATTACAAACCCCACAATAGCCAAATGGCTGCCCGAGACGGCGATAAGATGCGCCGTTCCCGTCACCGAAAACCAGTCGCCCGCCGGCTGGGCGCGCAGCTCGGCCGAACGACCGCAGGCGACACCGGCTATGAGTGCACGCGCCGGGTCGGTCGCAGGCGCGATGGACGCAAGCAGCCCATTTCGCAGCCGAAGCAGCGGCCCCGGAGAGCCCTCATCGACCGACACAACTCGAACGGCTTTAACCTTGCGCACCTCGCCCCGGAGCACGCGCGATCGTCCATACGCATCGTTCTCAAAACGTGAAACGCGACCGATAACACGCGCGTGCGCCCCTACCTTGAGCTCGCGGTCACACGATAGGCGAACCGTTGCCAAGTTCTTACCGTCCGCGCGCGCCTCGCAGGTATAGGAATACACGTCGTCGTTTATGGATGGATCACCCTGCACGACAAACTCGAGGCTGCTTGCCGCTCGACCGTCGAGCGCCTTCGAGGCGCTTAGCGCGCCCACAGCCCACCACGCCGAGACGACCGCTCCCGCCACGAGGCCGACGGACGCGGCATACAGCCACCGCTTCAAAGGGGCAAGCCGCGCACAAGATTGAGCCAGCACAACGAATACCGCCGCCGCGACGGGGATGGCCCATAGCGGCCCGACCGCCGGCGCCTGCTCCCTCAGCAGCGCATCAGCAGCCACGTTGAGCACCAAGGCGCAGCTCATGCACATGCCTGCACACAGGGCCATCGTCCGCGGTATCAGGGGCCGCGGAGGCATCACATGCTCGCGCTCGGCCGAACTCATACGCAGACGCAATCTTTGATTTTGGCAAGCTTCTTCTCGCCGATTCCCGATACACGCATCAGATCGTCAACCGAGGCAAAAGCACCGTTCTTTGTCCGCTCATCGATAATCGACTGTGCCATGGAGGGGCCGATGCCAGAGAGCGTCTGCAGCTCCGCCGCATTTGCCGTATTGATGTTTACCAGGCCTGTTGCGCCACTCACGCCCGGTGATGCGGAAGTCCCACCATCAACACCGGCTTCCGCAATGGACGCCTGCTGCTCCCCTACCGTTGGAACGTGAATCTTCTGTCCATCGACGACCTTAGATGCCCGATTGAGACCCGTAACGTCTGCCTCGGGCGCCAGCCCGCCGGCGGCATCAATCGCCTGAGCCACCCGCGCGCCGTCCTTGAGACGATATACACCGGGCGACACAACGGCGCCATCGACATCGACATAGACCTCTGCTGCGGCAGAAGCCTTAGTCGAAGAACCTTCGGATGTCTTTCCGCTCGAGGCATCGCCGGATCCTGGCTCCACCAACGAGCCCGAACCGTCAGTGCGCTCAAACGACACGCCACCGGCACCGCCGCCAAGGTTCGCCATCGCCAAGCCGCTCGCCATCGCAATGACGACCAGGATCGCCATCACCACTGCCTTATGACCGAGCAGCTTGCCCGCCCAGCGGTCCATCTTTTTGACCCGTTCGTGTTGTTCGCGCTGCGCCATAGCAAAACCTCCTAACACCATCGTGTCAGGAAAGGAGTTCCGCAACAGCCACGCCCCAAAACCGGTTTTTGCGGTCAAACCAAAAGCTGACCAAAACCTTGCACAAATCTGTCCATTTATTCAGGCACGCGTCAGCAAATGAACACTTAGCCGCAAAATGCCCAGATAGCAAAAGACCGACGATGCAGGCGCACCGTCGGTCTATGCACAAATTTACTCGTGATCTTGGTAAATCTCACGCGGAGCAAGCTCCGAATGTTTGCGTTTTAAGGTCTTAGGGGCCTTATACGTGTTGCTCTCGAAGTCGATGTACTCAGTCTGCTTGAGCAGGCGCTCGATCATCTCCTCGTGATCGAACAACTCCCAGGCCTCATGCACGGCATCGAGTTTAGCGTGCGTCTCGGGACGGCGCGGCATAAACAACGTGCAGCAGTCGGGAGCGGCCTCAGTCGAGATATCGAACGTACCGCTCACCTCGGCGCGCGCGATGATCTCCTGCTTGTCCGAACCGATGAGGGGGCGGAACACGGGGATCTTCACGGCCTCGTTGACGGCCATGATATTCTCAAGCGTTTGGGAGGCAACCTGTCCAAGCGATTCGCCCGTCACGATGGCCTTGGCGCCCTCGATGTGTGCAATGCGCTCGGCAACCGAATACATAATGCGGCGATACATAATCACGCGCAGGTTGCTGGGACAGGTGACCGAAATCTCACGCTGGCAGTCGCCAAACGGGACCACGTACAGACGGCCGATCTGGACACCCGGCTCAAGCGCACGGATGATGTCCTGCACCAAATACTCGCTCGTATCGGGCGTCTGCGGACGACCGGAGAAATGTACCGGCACGCACACCGCGCCGCGACGCGCGAGCATCCAGGTCGCCACCGGAGAATCGATACCCGACGACAGCAGCGTCACGACCTTGCCGGCAGAACCCACCGGCAGACCGCCCACGCCGCGCTCGGAGCGCGCATACACGTAGACGCTACCCTGGACCACCAGTACGTGCACCATAGCGTCAGGATCGTGCATCTGAACCTTTTTATCAGGAAACGCCTCGCACAACACCTCGCCCACCTGACGATTAATGTCAATCGAGGTGAGCTCATAGTCGGTATTGGAGCGCTTGGCGTGCACCTTAAACGAATCGAAGGAACCAAACTCGCGCAGCGCCTTCACGGCGGCGGCGCAGTACTCCTGCGGGTCGCGGTTGGTGTGATACGCCAAAGACACACGAGCAACACCGGGAACGGTGCGAATGACACGCGCCGCCTCGTCGGCCTGATGCTCGTTAAAGGTCACGAGGATATAACCGGAAATTCGAGACACGGCATTCACGGAAAAGGCGGCCAAGGCCGCCTTGATGTTATCCATGAGGATATGCTCAAAATGTGCGCGGTTCTTGCCCTTCAGTCCAACCTCGTGATAGTGGACCAGGCAGACGCGAGCCGCCATTTAGGCTTCAGCAACCTTGTGGCCGAGCGCCTTCTCGTAACGGGCCTCATCGTAAGAGATGTCGCCGTCGACAATCTCGTCCATAGCCATCGAGATGGTATCGGCACCGGAAAGCCCGATGGTGATGTCATCGACATCCTGGACGGCAAGCACGCGGTTGTGCTGGCCACGCAGCATGCTATTGATGTCGCAGGCGCGCTTGGAGGCAAGCGAAGCGAGCAGGAAGCGGTTGTGATCGGTCTTCTCCAGAAGATCGTCAATGCAAGGCTTTACAACGGACACGGACCTCAGATCCTTTCATGCATATCGAGAACGCGAACGAGCTCATCGGTCGCGCGGTCGAGATCGTCATTAACCACGACGTCGTCGTAGTGGTCGGCAAGGGCAAGCTCATCGGCGGCGTTTGCCATACGCAGCTCAATCGTCTCGGGCGTCTCGGTACCGCGACCGACTAGACGCTCACGGAGCACCTCAAGCGAAGGCGGCTTGATAAAGATCAGCACGGCCTCGGGGAAACGCTCCTTCACCTGCAGGGCGCCCTGGACATCGATCTCCAAAATCAGAGACGAGCCCGAGGCAAGCTTGGATGTAACCTCGCTCACCAACGTGCCGTAGCAGTTACCGTGGACCTCGGCCCACTCAACAAACTCACCGTTTGCCACGCGGCGGTCGAACTCCTCGCGCGTCAGAAAAAAGTAGTTGACGCCGTCGACCTCACCTTTGCGTGGTGCTCGCGTGGTAGCCGAAACCGTCAGGCCCAGGTTCGAGCGGCGCTCGCGCACACGAGTGACGAGCGTACCCTTGCCTGCGCCTGACGGTCCAGAAATCACAAAGAGCTTGGAATCCTGAGCGCTCACTTATTTGGTCAGCTGCTCGAGGAGCTGCTCGCGCTGACGGACGCCGAGGCCCTGGACGCGACGGGTAGCGGAGATACCGAGCTCCTCCATGATCTTGGCGGCCTTGGCCTTGCCATAACCAGGGAGAGACTCGATGAGGGTGGAAACCTTCATACGGGAAGCGATGGGGTCATCGGAGTTAAGCACGGACTCGAGGGACTTCTCGCCCTTCTTGATCTGCTCGCGAAGCTCAGCGCGGGCGTGACGTGCGGCAGCAGCCTTCTCAAGAGCCTGCTTGCGCTGCTCGTCGGTAAGCTGAGGGAGTGCCATTCGTACCTCCAAATAGTTGGGTTATATCTGATTCAATAATTGGCATTTTAGCACGTAGAACGTACAAAATGCCCAATCGCGGGTCCATAGGTTAGACGATACCCGCAAAAAGTGCAATATACTGCGCCCAAAGTTAAGCCCCTGACCTGCGATTCCACACAAAGGATGGGAAAGTTTACGCAGGCACAGGGGCTATTTTGTGCTAATGAGACCCAAAAGTGGTGACTTAGGGGAATCTTTTACGCGACGTTTTCGACCAGCTCGGCAACGATGGCGTCAAAGGCGGCAACCGGATCGTCGGCACCGGTGATGGGACGGCCCACCACAATGTAGCTTGCGCCGCGCTCGATAGCCTGGGAAGGCGTCGCCACGCGAGACTGGTCACCAAGGGCGGCACCCACCGGACGCACACCCGGAGTCACGATCAGGGCATCGGGACCCAGCAGCTCACGCATGTCGTGAGCCTCCATCGGCGAGCACACGATGCCATCGATGCCGTTGGCCTGAGCGAGCTTTGCCAGGCGGGCGGCCTCCTCGGCCACGGGCGACTCGACGCCGATCTCGCTCAAGGCATCCTGATTCATGCTCGTGAGAACGGTGATGGCGACGAGCTTGGCGCGGTCCTCGCGCGCCTCCTCGGCACCCTCGCGACAGGCAGCGAGCATGGCGCCCGAACCCAAGCCGTGGACCGAAAGCAGGTCGGCACCGGCAAGCGAGGCCGAGCGGGCGGCACCGCGAACCTGATGCGGAATGTCATGGAACTTAAGGTCAAGGAAAACCTTAAAGCCCAGGTCCTTGAACGTCTTGACGATCTGGGGACCCTCGGCGTAATAGAGCGTCATGCCAACCTTGAGCCAGGCGGCATGGCCCGAAAGCTCGTGGGCGAGCTCGAGCGCACGCTCACGATCGCAGTCGAGGGCGACGATTACGCGGTCGCGGGCATCGGTCTCTAGCATTCGAAAGCACCTACCAGCTCGTTGATGTCCTTCACGCCCTGGGACTCGGCCCAGGCCTCGAGCTCATGCGCGATCTTGAGCGAAGCGCACGGATCGACGAAGTTAGCCATACCGACCGACACGCAGGTGGCGCCGGCCAGGATAAACTCAGCCGCATCCTCACCGGTCATGACACCGCCGACACCGTTGATGGGGATATCGACGGCCTGGGCAACCTCCCAGACCATGCGCACGGCAATGTGGTGGCACAGCGGGCCCGAAAGGCCGCCCTTGGGCTTAGCCACGCGGGACTTGCGGGTATGGACGTCGATGGCCATGCCCTGGATGGAGTTGATGACCGAAAGGCCGTCGGCGCCGGCAGCCTCGAGGGCCTTGGCGATCTCGGCGACGTTGACCGGTGCCATCTTCACGAACAGCGGCTTATCGGTCACCTTGCGGCAGGCAGCCATAACGGAAGAGGCGCCCTCGGGCGTGGAGCCCATGGCGGCACCGCCGGCGGCGATATTGGGACAGCTCACGTTGATCTCGTAGCCGGCAGCCCAGGGGCACAGCTCGACATACATCTCAAGCGCGCGGACAAACTCGTCAACGGAGTGGCCGGCGACCTGGCAGATGACCTGGCAACCGTCCTTGGAGAGTTGCTCGAGCCACGGACCGGACTCACGGGCAAAGGCGGCCACGCCGGGGTTCTGAAGGCCCACGGAGTTGATCATGCCGCCCGGGATCTCGGCCATGCGGGGCGCGGGGTTGCCGGGCCAGGGCTCGGCAGCACAGCCCTTAGTGGTGATGGCGCCCAGCTGGGAGACATCAAAGAAGTTTTGGAACTGCCATCCGTAGCCAAAAGTACCGGCTGCGGTGTTGATGGGGTTCTGCATCTTGACGCCGCCGAAATCGACGGCCATGTTCACGGTACCCACTAGAAGACCACCACCTTGGAAGCATCGAACACGGGGCCGCACATGCAAGCACCCTTCATACCGTCGACCGTTTCGACATTGCAGGTGTTGCAGGCGCCAAAGCCACAGCTCATCATGCGCTCAAGCGACACCTCGCAGTACGCACCGGCCTCGGCGGCAGCGGCGGCGACTTTCTTCATCATGACGGCGGGGCCGCAGCTGGCGACATAGTCGTAGCCGCCCTCGCCGAGCAGCTCGGCTGCCGGGTCGGTGCAAAAACCGTGCGTGCCCAGCGTGCCATCGTCGGTGCACACGTTAACCGTGGCGCCCAGCGCGCGGAACTCATCGACACCCACGGCCTTGGAAGCGGTGCCAAAGCCCAGGCAAACGTCGACATCCACGCCCTGCTCGACAAGCTTGCCGGCGAGGCAGAGCACGGGCGGAACGCCGATGCCGCCCGCCACGAGCAGCGCCTTCCTGGTGCCCTCGGGAACAAGCCAGCCGCGGCCGCCAGGGCCCAACAGGTTGGACTTGGAGCCGGGGGCCATCTGCGACAGACGACGGGTGTCGTCGCCCACGACGGCGTACCACAGCTCGACGGTGCCGGCCTCGGCGTCGGCGCGGTAGTAGCTCAGGGGCACGCGAAGCAGCGAAGACGCATCACCGGGTACGGCGATGTTCACAAACTGACCGGGCTTGAGCGCACTGGCAAGCTTGGGGGCCGAGATGACGAGCGAGAAGACGCCGTCGGCAATCTCCCGGTTCGAGACGACCTCGAAGTCGTGCATGCGTGCAGTGGAAGGTGTGGGCATAAACGCTCCAATCCCCCATGCGGTTGCATGGTCCAAACGAATAGAAAGCGCGGCACCGTAAGGGCGCCGCGCACAAAAGCGATAAGGCTATGCTAGCAGATGCAGCCGTCGGCAAGCGTCTGTTTACCGCCGACAAATACATCGGTGGCACGACCGGTGAGCGTGCGGCCGGCAAAACCGGAGTTCTCGGCGCGCGACTCATAACCGTCCTCGCCAACCGTCCAGGTTGCGGAGGGGTCGAACACGGTCAGGTCGGCAACGGATCCCGCCTTGACCTGAACCTGGTCGAGACCCAGGATCTCACGCGGTTTGATGGCCATGAGCTCGACCATACGGCCCATGCTCATCTTGCCCGTGTTGACCAGCTCGGTGAGTACGAGCGACAGCGAGGTCTCGAGACCGATCATGCCAAAGGGCGCAAGCTCGAACTCGCGGGCCTTCTCCCACGGGGTGTGGGGAGCGTGATCGGTGACGATAACGTCGACGGTGCCGTCGATGACGCCCTGACGGATGGCCTCGGCATCTTCCTCGGTACGAAGCGGCGGATTGACCTTGAGCGAGGTGTTGTAGGTCTCGTCCAGGTCGTTCTCGGTCAGGAACATGTGGTGCGGAGTGGCCTCGCAGGTCACCTGAACACCGGCGGCCTTACCGGCACGCACGAGCTCCAGGCCATGGGCGGTGGAGATGTGCTGGATGTGCAGCTTGGCACCGGTCAGCTTGGCGATCTCGATGTCGCGGGCGATCTGAAGCTCCTCGCCGGCGGCCGGCCAGCCCTCGAGGGCCAGACGGGTCGAGACCTTGCCCTCGTTGATCTGGCCGTGGCCGACCAGATCCTCGTCCTGGCAGTGGCTCATAAAGACCTTGCCGAACATCTTGCCGTAGTCCATGCAGCGACGGAGCATGCCCGCGCCCTGCACGCCACGACCATCGTCGGTGAAGGCGACGGCGCCGTGGGCGACCATATCGCCCATCTCGGACATGGCCTCGCCCTTAAGACCGCGGGTCATGGCGCCCGACGGATAGACGCGGCAGTGACCGACCTCGGCAGCACGGGACTTGACGAACTCCACGACGGTGCCGTTATCGGTGACGGGATCGGTGTTGGGCATGGAGCACACGCCGGTAAAGCCGCCCTTTGCAGCTGCGCGGGTGCCGCTCTCGATGTCCTCTTTGACCTCGTAGCCGGGCTCGCGAAGGTGAACGTGCATATCCACCAGGCCGGGGACGAGGTACTTGCCGGAAAGGTCGCGGACCTCGGCTCCCTCAACGGCGAGATTCTCGCCGACCTCGGCGATCTTGTCGCCGTCAATCAGGACGTCAACGACACCGTCAAGCTCGACGGACGGGTCGACGACGTGGGCATTCTTAAGAAGCAAGGCCATTATCGGCACCTCCAAGCAGCAGATACAGGATAGCCATACGCACGCAGATACCGGCGTAGACCTGCTCCAGGATGACGGAGCGTTGCGGGTGGTCGGCCATATAGGAGTCGAACTCGACGCCGCGGTTGATGGGGCCCGGGTGGCAGATGATCGCGTCGGGCTTCATGAGCTTCTCGCGGTCCTTGGTCAGGCCGAAGAGCTTGTGGTACTCGCGAATGGTCGGGAACGGGGCACCCTCGAGGCGCTCCTGCTGCACGCGCAGCATGTAGACGACATCCAGCTCGGGCAGGACGGAATCGAGGTCGCTCGTCACGTGGTCGCAGCCCAGGACCTCGGGCGCCGGCGGCAGCAGCGTGCCGGGGGCGACGGCGTAGGTCTCACAGCCCATGATCTTAAGGGCGGGGATTAGCGAGCCGCAAACGCGGGAGTGGGAGATGTCGCCGACGACGGCGACCTTCAGACCGTGGAAGTCACCCTTGTGCTCCCAGATGGTGTACAGGTCGAGCAGGGCCTGCGTGGGGTGGTTGTGCTTACCGTCACCGGCGCAGATAACACTCGCGGGCGAATTCTGCGTGACGATGTAGGGAGCGCCGGCGTGCTTGTCGCGCACGACGATGCAGTCGATCTTATAAGCGTTGAGGGTCTCGACGGTGTCGACGAGGCTCTCGCCCTTGACCGTGGAGGTCGAGGAGCCGCCAAAGTTGAGGCTGTCGGCCGAAAGACGCTTCTCGGCGAGCTCGAAGGAGCTGCGGGTGCGCGTCGAGGGCTCGTTGAACATGTTGACGATGGTCTTGCCCTTGAGCGTGGGGACCTTCTTGATCGCACGCTCGTTTACCTCAGAGAACGCCTTGGCGGTCTCGAGGATGAGCTTGATGTCCTCTTCGGAGTACTCGGTAATGTCGATCAGGTGTTTATGGTTGAACGCCACGGTACTACTCACCTCCCAGCGGCGCGGAGCCCACGTGGGAACCCGGCGCGACGTCGTTAATCTCGACGGCGGTGTGGCCGTCGACTTCCTTCATATATAGGTGCACGTTCTCCTCATGCGACGAGGGAACGTTCTTGCCGACAAAGTCCGGCGAGATGGGGAGCTCGCGGTGGCCGCGGTCAACGAGGACTGCCAGCTCGATGCGGCTCGGACGGCCCAGGTCCATGACGGCGTCAAGAGCGGCGCGGATGGTACGGCCCGTATAGAGGATGTCGTCCACCAGCACGACGCGCTTGCCATCGACGCTGAAGGGAATGTTGGTAGCGTGGATCGCGGGAGCGAAATTGGTCGCATAGTCATCGCGGTAGAAGCTGATGTCCAGGCTGCCGAGCGGAACGTCGACGCCCTCGATCTCCTTGATCTCCTCGGCGAGCTTCTTTGCCAGAAGGTCGCCGCGCGTGACGATACCGACCAGAGCGAGGTCTTCACAGCCCTCGTTGCGCTCGAGAATCTCGTGCGCGATGCGGGTCATCGCTCGATTGACGGCGGTCTCGTCCATGATGACCGCCTTGGGGGAAGTCGTGCCCATCGATCTCCTTCCTCACATGTCTTGACTGCTGACACAGTCAAAAAAAATAGATGCCCGACCGCTCAAAGCGGACCAGACACCCACAAGGAAGGGCTGCTCTTTGGCAGCTATGTAATTCCATGTGGGTATCTCGTACCCCTTTAATGGTCAAGGGATAGTGTAGCCAACCTCGAGCTTAATTGCGAGCATAAATACAGAGCAATCCGTAAACGGAGCCCAACGCTCAATAAACCTATATATATTTGTGGGACGAGCTTGAAAACACACGCACGAGCTGGCATAATCCCCTCTGCTGCACGCAAATCGGATCTACGTCCAGGGCCGTAGCGTGGGCACTATCGCCAAAAGAGGAATATCTCTGTGTAGATTACGCACAGGGAGCTGCTTCTGTGCTATAGTTCAGGCTTGTTTGTTAACGCGACATGTTCGTTTGTCGCCCAAGGAGGGTCAGTTATGTCCAAAGTTTGCGAAGTTTGCGGTAAGCACCCCGTTGCCGGTCGCTCCATCAGCCACTCTCACCGCGTCACCAACCGTAAGTTCCGCCCCAACATCCAGCGCGTCTACGTCGTCGTCGATGGTCACCGTCGCAAGATGAACGTTTGCTCCACCTGCCTCAAGTCCGGCAAGGTTGCGCGCTCCTAAATAAGGTCTTATCAACAAGTACCTCGGACTCTCCGGGTCAAAGACCTCGCGTTCACATAGAACTTACCAAAGGCGCTCTCCCCTACGGAGGGCGCCTTTTTGCACTCATTTGGGACAGACTTTCATGAGTGTTTTCGGGGACAGACTTACATGAGTGCTTTCACGCATTGGGGACAGACTTAGATGAGTGCTTTCCAAAGCTCACAGTGCATCGACGAACTCACGGCGCTTCGATCGTCACCAGTACGTGCCTCACGCCGCCTCGTTCCAGCCCGCGGTGGCCTTGGTTACGCTTGTAGCGCCGATGCCGGTGATACGGGCAATTTGCTTGACCGTGAGATGTGCCCGCCTGAGACTCAGCAGACAGGCATCGCGTTCCGGGCGCGGCAGGGCCTTGAGCAGCGCAGGATCTATGCTCGGCAGGACTTCGTGCGCAATGGAAAGGGCCTCCTCATCGGGGATCCGCCGGCGTGGAAGAACCTCCACTGACCAAGTGCGCCCGGCAACTTCCTCGAGATGCTCGCAATAGCAACGGGAGCCTCCGACGATATCGAGCATAGGAGCCGCGTCACAGATGTCAAAGGGATCATAGCCCAGCTGATATGCCTTGCAGCTTGACCAGCGGTACGCCTCGAGCGAGTCGAGCGCACCTTTCACGGGATTGAGATGGATATAATCGAGCAGCTGTACCGCCTGCGTGTCCGACTCAACCGCGACCCGTGAATAGCGATTGTCAAACAGATGGCCTGTTCTCCCCGTTTTCCCATTGAAATACTTGGCATACGCCGTCAGCGCACACTGCATTGCCTTTGAAAGATTGTCAAATGGGTCATCAACCATCAAATGGAAGTGGTTGTCCATAAGGCACCAAGCCAACACCGCCACTTTATGGCGCGCGAACCTGTCCGAGATGTCCAATAAGAAACGATATCGGTCAGAGTCATCTTCAAAAATAATCTGTTTAGAGTTACCACGGTCAAAGACGTGGTAATAACCGGTGAGCGAAACGGCGCGGGCACATCGAGGCATAATCTCTCCTTTCAAAAACTGAACAGGCAACACCTAAAAGGAGAGAAGGAACGCGAAATGCTGAGCCTGTGATCTATATATATCCAATGAACGGCAAAAACAGGCCCAGAACGGCAAAATGGCAAAACGATGTCTGTCCCAAATGAGTGAAAGCACTCATGTAAGTCTGTCCCCAATGAGCGGGGCGATGCAGCAGGCAGATAGTTTTAGTTAAAACGCTTCATTGTGTTGAAGCGTTTTAGTGTGCCTTTTACGGGAATCTTGCCGTTCGCCGAATAATTTCTTGCTATCATGCAAGGCGTAGGGTAAATCTCCGATCGCAAGGAGACACAAATGGTGAAAAAGTCACCGGAAAACACTACTCCCGCAATTGTGGACAACGTAGAGGCGCTTGAGGCTAAGCTCGCTCAGATGCGAGAGGCCCAGGCGCTTTTTGCTACGTACACGCAGGAGCAGGTCGATAAGATCTTCTATGAGGCCGCCATGGCCGCCAACAAGGCTCGTATCCCGTTGGCGAAGTTGGCCATCGAGGAGACCGGCCGCGGCGTTCTTGAGGACAAGGTCATCAAGAACCACTACGCCGCAGAGTACATCTACAACGCTTACAAGAACACCAAGACCTGTGGTGTCCTGGAGCGCGACGAGGCTTACGGCATCACCAAGATCGCCGAGCCCATCGGCATCGTGGGCGCCGTCATCCCGACGACCAACCCCACCTCCACCGCGATCTTCAAGACGCTGATCTGCCTGAAGACCCGCAACGCCATCATCATCTCCCCGCACCCGGCAGCCGCCAAGTGCACCATCGCCGCCGCCAAGCTCGTGCTTGACGCTGCCGTCAAGGCCGGCGCCCCCGAGGGCATCATCGGCTGGGTCGATGTCCCCTCCATCGAGCTGACCAACATGGTTATGCGCGACGTCGACATCATCCTCGCCACCGGTGGCCCGGGCATGGTCAAGGCCGCTTACTCCTCGGGCAAGCCCGCCCTGGGCGTTGGCGCCGGTAACACCCCGGTCGTCATCGACGACACCGCCGACGTGCTGCTCGCCGTCAACTCCATCATCCACTCCAAGACCTTCGACAACGGCATGATCTGCGCTTCCGAGCAGTCCGTGACCGTCATCGACACCATCTATGACCAGGTCAAGGCCGAGTTCCAGAAGCGCGGCTGCTACTTCGTCAAGCAGGGTGCCGAGATGGAGGCCCTGCGTGCCGCCATGTTCAAGAACGGCGCTCTCGATCACCGCATCCCCGGCATGGCCGCCGCCAAGATCGCCGAGCTCGCCGGCATCGAGGTTCCCGCCAAGACCAAGATCCTGATCGCCGAGGTCACCTCCACCGACCCCGCCAAGGAGGAGTTCTCCCACGAGAAGCTCTCCCCGGTCCTGGCCATGTACCACGCCAAGGACTTCCAGGAGGCCGTCGACAAGGCCGAGCACCTGGTGCTCGCCGGTGGCCCGGGCCACACCGCCTCTCTGTACGTGCACCCCGCCCAGGCCGAGAAGATCAGCCTGTTCGAGCACGTCATGAAGGCCTGCCGTATCGTCATCAACACCCCGTCCTCGCACGGTGGCATCGGTGACCTGTACAACTTTGGCATGAAGCCGTCTCTGACCCTGGGCTGCGGCTCCTGGGGCGGCAACTCCGTCTCCGAGAACGTTGGGGTGAAGCACTTGATCAACGTTAAGACTGTGGCCGAGCGCCGTGAGAACATGCTGTGGTTCCGCGCTCCCGAGAAGGTCTACTTCAAGAAGGGTTCCACGCCCGTCGCCCTCGACGAGCTGGGCAACGTCATGGGCAAGAAGCGCGCCTTCATCGTCACCGACCAGTTCCTCTTCAAGAATGGCAACACCCGCGCCATCGAGGCCAAGCTCGACGAAATGGGCATCGCCCACGACTGCTTCTACGACGTCGAGCCCGATCCGTCGCTGCAGTGCGCACGTCGCGGCGCCAAGCAGATGGCTCTCTTTGAGCCGGACGTCATCATCGCCGTCGGCGGTGGCTCCGCTATGGACGCCGGCAAGATCATGTGGATGATGTACGAGCACCCCGAGTGCAAGTTTGAGGACATGGCCATGGACTTCATGGACATCCGCAAGCGTATCTTCACCTTCCCCGAGATGGGCAAGAAGGCCTACTTCGTCGCCGTCCCGACCTCTTCGGGTACCGGCTCCGAGTGCACGCCGTTCGCCATCATCACCGACAAGGAGACCGGCATCAAGTGGCCGCTCGCCGACTACGCGCTGCTCCCCAACATGGCTATCGTCGACGCCGACAACTGCATGACCGCCCCGCGCGGCCTGACCGCTGCCTCCGGCATCGACGTCATGACCCACGCCATTGAGTCCTACGTCTCCATCATGGCTTCCGACTACACCAAGGGCCTCTCCGAGCGCGCTGCCAAGCTCGTCTTCGAGAACCTGCCCTCCAGCTTCACGAACGGCGCCAAGGACCCGCACGCCCGCGAGGAGATGCACAACGCCTCCTGCATGGCCGGTATGGCCTTCGCCAACGCCTTCCTGGGCCTCAACCACTCCATGGCCCACAAGCTCGGCGCCTTCCATCACCTGCCCCACGGCCTCGCAAACGCCGTCATCCTGACCCGCGTCATGCGCTACAACGCCGCCGAGGCTCCCGTCAAGATGGGTACCTTCTCCCAGTATCCTTACCCCAACGCGCTGCACAACTACGCCGAGATCGCCAAGTACTGCGGCATCAAGGGCAAGGACGACAAGGAGGTCTTCGAGAACTTCATCACGAAGCTCGAGGAGCTCAAGGACTTCATCGGCGTCAAGAAGACCATCGCCGACTATGGTGTCGACGAGAAGTACTTCCTCGACACCCTCGACGAGATGACCGAGCAGGCATTCAACGACCAGTGCACCGGCGCTAACCCGCGCTACCCGCTCATGAGCGAGATCAAGGAGCTCTACCTGGACGCCTACTACGGCCGCGAGCCCCAGGACTACGCCGTCTGCTAGTTTTAGCACGGTTTTTAACGGCGGGGGTGCACGGGTGTTTCACACACCCCCGCCGTCGCTTCTATCGCATCGTTGAAAGGATGCAACCATGCTGCTACCCGATTCCAAGACCGAGCTCGTCCGCCGTGGCAACAAGGTCGTTTACGACCTGGGCGACAAGATCGTCAAGGTCTTTAACGAGACCAAGCCTGTCTCCGACGTGTTCAACGAGGCTTTGAATCTTGCCCGCATCAATGAGTGCGGCATCCGCAGCCCCAAGGCTCTCGAGGTTTCCCAGCTCGAGAACGCCAACGGCTGGGCGCTCGTGACCGAGAAGGTTCCGGGCACCACCCTTGCCGAGAAGATGACTGCCGAGCCCCAGCGCTTTGGTGAGTACCTCGAGATGTTCGTCGACCTCCAAATCGAGATCCACGGCTACACCTCTCCGCTGCTCAACCGTCAGCGCGACAAGTTCGCCCGCATGATCGACAGCCTTGATCAGCTCAATGCCACCACGCGCTACAACCTTCAGGAGCGTCTGGACGGTATGACCAAGGAGTTCAAGGTCTGCCACGGCGACTTCAACCCCTCCAACGTCATCGTCGGCGACGACGGCCAGCTCTATGTGTGCGACTGGGCACACGCCACCCAGGGCTCCCCTGCTGCCGACGTTGCCACCACCTACCTGCTCTTCGCCCTCAACAGCAAGGATCAGGCTGAGGCCTACCTGGAGCTCTACTGCGACCGCGCCGACATGCCCATGCAGGTCGTGCGTCAGTGGACGAGCATCGTCGCCGCTTCCGAGCTCGCTCGTAAGCGCAACGTGAACGATGAGTTCCTGAAGAACTGGATCGACGTCGTCGATTATCAGTAATATCTGAGCGATTTATTTCGCATCGGAGGCACAATGGAAAACCCCGCAGCTCGCATGGGCTGTGGGGTTTTCCTTTTAGATATCGAGGATGCCACAAAATAAAAGGACGGCCCCGCATCTCCCCTATCTGGAGAAATGCGGGGCCTTCCCGTATATCGAACTACAAGCGAAATCGTCGATTAACGACGGGCCGCCTTAACAAGCTCGGCAACATTGGCGACGACCTCGTCGATCGCCACGTCCTCGCGCTCGCCCGTGGCACGGTCCTTGAGCTCAACGGTGCCATTCTTGAGGCCGCGCTTGCCCAGAACGACCTGATACGGGAAGCCCATAAGGTCGTTGTCGGCAAACTTAAAGCCGGGACGCTCGTCGCGATCGTCGACGACGACCTCGATACCCTCGGCACACAGGCCATCAACGATCTGCTCGCAGACGGTAGCGCACTCCTCCTTCTTGGGATCGAGCGGAATCACCGCGACCTCGTACGGGGCAACGGAGACCGGCCAGACGATACCGTGCTCGTCGTTGTGCTGCTCCACGACGGCAGCGAGCGAGCGAGACACACCAACGCCGTAGCAGCCCATGATGAGCGGCTTCTCCTTGCCGTCCTCGTCCATAAAGGTGGCACCCATGGCCTCGGAGTACTTGGTGCCCAGCTGGAAGACCTGGGAGACCTCGATGCCGCGGGCAGCGGAGAGCGGCTTGCCGCAGTGCGGGCAGGGATCGCCGGCAACGACGGTTACCAGGTCGGCCCACTCATCGACGGTAAAGTCGCGCTCGGGGCAGGCACCGGTAAAGTGATAATTGACCTCGTTGGCACCGCAAGCCCACTGCTTGGACTCGCGCAGGCTCTCGTCGCACACCAGACGGATGCCCTCGGGCAGGTTGACCGGTCCGATAAAGCCCTTGTGCAGGCCGTTCGCCTGAAGCTCCTCGTCGGTCATCATGCGATAGCCCTTACCAAAGACATGCTCGGCCTTGCAATCGTTGAGCTCGTGGTCGCCCGGGACAATGGCCACGACCGGCTTGCCCTCGGCGTCGATGAGCGCCAGCGACTTTCGCGTGCCGTTCTCGGGGAACCCAAAGAACTTAGCAACAGCCTCGATGGTGCCCATGCCCGGAGTCTCGACCTTGGTGAGTGTACCGTCGCCAGGACCCTCGGTCACAACGACCTTGGTGCTTGCGGCCTCATCGTCGGCAGCGAAGCCGCAATCGTCGCAGTAGACGAGCGAAGCCTCGCCGGCGTCGGCCAAAGCCATGTACTCGACGGAGGTATCGCCACCGATCTCGCCGGAGTCGGCGACAACGGGCAGGGCCTTGATGTAGCAGCGCTCGCAGATATTGGCGTACGCCTGCTTCATCTTGTCGTACTCCTCCTGCAGGCTCTCCTGCGTGGCGGAGAAGCTGTAGGCGTCCTTCATGATGAACTCGCGGCCGCGCATCAGGCCAAAGCGAGGACGGAACTCGTCGCGGAACTTGTCCTGAATGTGATACAGGTTGACGGGCAGCTGCTTATAAGAGCGCAGCTCGTTGCGCACCAAGGCCGTGACGGTCTCCTCGTGCGTGGGGCCCAGGACGAACTCGCGACCATGACGGTCGTCAAAGCGCACAAGCTCCTTGCCATAGGCGTCGATGCGGCCGGACTCACGCCACAACTCGGCGTCGACCATGATAGGCATCATAAGCTCCTGGGCGCCGGCAGCGTCCATCTCGTCGCGTACGATGTTCTCAATCTTGCGGATCGAGCGCCAAGCAAGCGGCAGGTAGGAATACAGACCGGCGGCCTCCTTGCGGATCATGCCGGCACGGAGCAGCAGACGGTGGCTGGCGAGCTCAGCGTCCGCGGGATCCTCTTTAAGCGTCGGCGCATAGAGCTTAGACATATACATTGCTCGAGTCATTTACTTCTCCTCAATAAGTTTGTCGACCTCGGCCATCAGCGCGTCGACAATTTGATCTTCAGCTACTTTACCAATGATCTGGCCATGCGAAAAGAGCAGGCCCTGACCACGCCCGCAGGCAACGCCCAGATCGGCGTCAGATGCCTCTCCGGGGCCGTTGACCGCACATCCCATCACAGCGATCGAAAGCGGCACGGAATAGTTCTTAAGCCGCTCGGTTACTTCCTCGGCAATAGGAATCAGGTTAACCTGGCAGCGGGCGCACGTGGGGCACGAGACAATCTCGGGGCCACGGCGACGCAGGCCCAGGGACTGCAGGATACCCCAGGCGACCGGCGGCTCCTCGACCGGATCGGCCGTGAGCGAGACGCGCATGGTGTCGCCAATGCCTTCGGAAAGCAAGATACCCAAGCCTACAGAGCTCTTGATGGTGCCCTGGAGCTTGGTCCCCGCCTCCGTCACGCCCAGGTGAAGCGGAACGTGGGGAATCTCACGCGACAGGGCTCGATAGGTATCGAGCGTCGTTTGCACGCTATGGGCCTTGGCCGAAAGCACAATGTTCGTAAAGCCGCGGTCTTCAAAATGCTTGACGAAACGCTCGCTCGACATCACGAGCTTCTCGGGCTGCGTGAGGTCGTCGCGCTCGGCGATATCCTGCTCAAGCGAACCGGCATTGACGCCGATACGAATCGCACAGCCCGCGGCGCCGGCGGCGTCGATGACGGCATCGACCTTGGCCCAATCGCCAATGTTGCCGGGATTGATGCGGAGCTTGGCGGCACCGGCCTCCACAGCGCCAATGGCCAGCTTGTGGTTAAAGTGGATATCGGCAACGATTGGCACCGGAGACTCGGCACAGATGGTGCGGAAACCCTCAAGCGCGGCCTCGCTGGGCACGCTCACACGCACGATATCGCAGCCAGCCTGCGCCAACGCGCACACTTGCGCAAGCGTTGCCTGGGCATCAGCGGTATCGGTGCAGGTCATGGATTGGACCACCACCGGCGCGCCGCCGCCGATCTGCACGCCGCCCACATGCACGGGGCGCGTCAGCTCGCGCGGCAAAGAATGGGATAAAGACAATCCAAACACTCCCCTACAGAATAAATCGAAGGATGTCGGAACGAAGCATATAGACAAACAGAAGCGCAAAGAGCGCGATGCCCACATAGCTCACAATCGTCTGGACCTTGAGCGGAAGCTCGCGGCCCACAATCTTTTGAATGATCTCGATGACCAGCTTGCCGCCATCGAGTGGTGGGATGGGCAGCAGGTTCATAAAGCCAAGCGAGAACGAAATGAGGGCGGCAAACGAAAGGAACGTGGCAGGGCCGGCAGCAGCAGCCTGTGAGGACATAACGCTAATACCCACGATCGAAGAAGACTGATCGAGAATCTCCATCGTATGCTGCGGCTGGAGCAGGCGCATCACGCCCTCCGCCGTCTGCGCGACATAGGAGAACGACAGGCGAGCCGACGTGATGGGGTCTAAACGGACCACCTGCGTAGAGGCATACACACCTAGGCGCTCGTCCTTTTTGAGCGCAACCGAGGTCGAATGCTGCTTGCCGTCGCGCTCATACTCAATGGCGATATCGTCCTTACCGGCGGCCTTGCCGATGGCATCGTAAACGTCCATCCAGGTAGAGCACGATACTCCGTCAACCGAAAGGATCGCATCGCCGTCCTCGATACCCGCCTTGGCGGCAATAGACCCCTCGTCAACCTGACCGATCACGTTGGTATCCATCGGCACGGTGACACCCGCAATAGAGTAGATGCTCATAAGCAGCAAAAAGCCCGTCAGGATATTGACGAGAATGCCCGCGAGCAGCATAAAGGCGCGCTTGAGAAAACCCTGGCCCAGATAGGTATGCGAACGCTCTTGCGCAAGGAACTCGGCTTCACCGCACGGCAGCTCCCACACATCGCCCTCGGTAGTCGCATGCTCTCGATCGAAACGGCGGCCGTCAAAGGTGGTGTAACCCGCCGCGTCTCGCGGCAGCGTCTGATACTTGGTGGGATAGTAGCTCGGCGAGGGCTTCTCCCCTTCCTCAAACCAAGGCGCGATAGAGCCCCAACCCAAGAGCAAGGCGCATGCCTCGAGCACATCCTCCTCGGACAGCTCGAGCTCGGCGGCAAGGTCGGCCACGGTCACGCGACCATGACGATAGATAGCCGCGAGCACGCGATCAGCGCACGAGAGGTCGGTCGGATCCATACCGCAGATGGCAGCGTAGCCACCCAGCAGCAGCGGGGTCACGCCAAACTTGGTTCCAATGCGACGCGACGTGTAATGGATGTCAAAGCGGCACGGCAGGCCCAAAAAGAACTCGGTCACACGGACGCCGCAGGCACGCGCCGCCAAAAAGTGGCCGCCCTCGTGCAAAAACACGAGGACGGAAAGCATCAGCAGGCCCCAAAAGACAGATGAGAGAACGCTCAGAACAGTATCCATAAAACGAAAAAGCAATCCTTATGGGTTAGGAACGGGTTGCGTCGAGCACCTGCGCAGCCTTTTCACGCGCCCACGCATCGATGTCGCGAAGCTGCTCAAACGAATCGACCGCCTGCATATCGTGGGCATCCATGCAGGATTCCACAATACGATCAATATCGGTAAAGCTGCAGCCATCGTGCAGAAAGGCATCGACGGCGACCTCGTTGGCGGCATTGAGCACGCACGGCATGGTGCCACCCGTCTTGCCAGCACGCTCGGCCAGTGCCAGACAGCGGAAAGTATCCATGTCGGCCGCGTCAAACGTGAGCTGCCCCAGCTCGCGGAAATCGATACGAGGCGCCGGGGTATCCCAACGCTCGGGATACGAGAACGCGAACTGAATGGGAATACGCATGTCGGAAGCACCGAGATGCGCCATCACGGAGCCGTCGGCGAACTCGACCATAGAGTGAATCTTGGACTGACGCTGCACGACCACGTTAATGAAATCGAGGTCGCAGTTAAACAGATGCATGGCCTCAATGCGCTCCAGGCCCTTGTTCATGAGGGTGGCGGAGTCGATGGTGATCTTGGCACCCATGGCCCACGTGGGATGCGCGAGGGCGTCGGCACGCGTCACACAATCGAGCTCGTCGCGCGTGCGGCCAAAGAACGGACCGCCCGAGCAGGTAAGCCAAATACAATGAGCCTCGCGCGGGTTCTCCCCCAGATAGCACTGGTAAATGGCGGAGTGCTCAGAGTCGACTGGAATAAGCTGGCCCGGTTGCGCCAACGGCATAAGCAAGTCGCCACCGACGACGAGGGACTCCTTGTTGGCAAGGGCAAGGCGCTTATTCGAGGTCAAAGCCGCATGGCTCGCCTCGAGACCGGCGGCGCCCACAATAGCGACGAGCACGCAGTCGACATCGTCGCGACGCGCGAGCTCGCAAACCGCCTGCGCGCCAACGCCGAGTTTCGTTCCCTCGGGCAACTCCTGCAGCACGGCGTCATCGCCATGAGCGACATCGGCCACGGCAACCGCCGAAACCGAGAACTCGCGGGCAGCGGCAACGAGCTCGGAGGTGCTGGAGTTAACGGACAGCGCCGTCACCTGCAGGCGATCGGCATGCTGACGGCACACATCGAGTGCCTGGGTGCCGATGGAGCCCGTACAACCCAGGATAGCAACGCGAAGGCGTCCATCGGGGCCATACGTCGTTTGGAAGGACATTACAGCACGCCTCCGATCATCAAAAGCAGCTGCGCGGTAATACAGCCAAAGATAAGCGAGTCGCTACGGTCGAGCATGCCGCCATGGCCCGGGATAAGGTTGCCGGAATCCTTGACGCCCACGCCGCGCTTGCTGCGCGACTCGATAAGGTCGCCGATAACGCCCAAAATGGACACGACCACGCCGCACAGCAGCGCATAGGGCAGGCTGAGCTTGTAGAAGTGCGTCGCCCACAGGATGAGCCAAATCAAAACCGAGCCCAGGATGCCGCCGACAAACCCCTCCCAGCTCTTTTTGGGAGAGATCTTGGGAACCATCTTGTGCTTACCGATACGGCTGCCCACGATGTAGGCAAACGAGTCGGAGACCCAAAGGGACGCGCAAACACCCACCGAAAGCAGGGCGCCGGCAAAACCGGGCACAGCATCGCGCAGCAGCACGATAGCCGACAGCATAAAGCCAGTGTAGATGGGACCCATGAGCGTCACGGCCACATCAGAGATGCGGGTACGCGGCGACCAAACATACCAAATGCCCACGGCGAGCATCAGGGCAAAAAGCAGGGCATTCAGCAACATCGAATCGCCCAACGCCGACAGCGGAAAGAGTACGGCGGCAGCGATACCCATGCGCTCGTTAGCCATCTTGCCATCGAGCCTTGTCATACGGAAAAACTCATAGCAGCACAGACCGCTCATGACGGAAACAAAGATGGCCGTGGGCACGATACCCAAAACCAGGCACAGGATAAAGACAACGGCGTAGACGATACCAGCGGCGGCACGGGTGATAAAGCCCGCCAGCCACGAACCGGTGCCGCTCTTCGTTGCAGGCGCTCCCGCAGCGGTAGCTTTGCGCGCAGGCGTCTTGGGAGCAGATGCCTTGGGACGATCGGACACGATTAAGCCTCCTCGGTCTTGCTCAGTCCACCAAACCTACGGTCACGGCCCTGATAGGCCAAAATGGCGTCGACAAGGCCCCAACGATCAAAGTCGGGCCAATAGGTATCGGTGACGTAGAACTCGGAATAAGCTACCTGCCACAGCAGATAGTTCGAAAGGCGCAGCTCACCAGAGGTGCGAATTACAAGCTCAGGATCGGGAAGACCGGCAGTATAGAGGTGGGAAGCCACCATGTCGTCATCAATTGCGCCAGGATCGATCTTACCGGCGGCAGCGTCGAGTGCGATCTGACGGACAGCGCGGGTAATCTCGGCACGCGCGCCGTAGTTGACGGCAAGCGCCAGCGTCATACCGGTGTGATCGGCGCACTCGGCAAGACCGCGTTCAAAAACGTCGCGGGTCTTCTTGGGCAGCGCGGAAATATCACCCAAAAAGACAACACGCACGTTTTCGCGCTTCAGAAGCGGCAGCTCGTCGATGAACGTCTTGGCAAACAGGTGCATCAAGACGTTGACCTCATGCTGCGGGCGGTTCCAGTTTTCGGTAGAAAACGCATAGGCCGAAAGCACGTCGACGCCCAGACGCACGCAGGCGGTAATAATCTCACGAAGGGAGACGATACCCGCCTTGTGGCCCTCGGTGCGTGCAAGACCGCGCGACGTGGCCCAACGACCGTTGCCGTCCATGATGCACGAGATATGGTGCGGAATGTTATTGAGGTCAAGGTCGGAAAAACCGACGCCCGCAGGGGCGTCGGCAAAGTACTCGACCAGTTTATGCTCGTCGTATTGCACCTTAGATCTCCATGACCTCGGCTTCTTTTTCCTTCAGAAGCTCCTCGACCTTGGCGACATACTCATCGGTGTGCTTCTGGACCTTGGCCTGCTCGCGACGGACATCGTCCTCGGTGAGCTCTTCATCGCGCTCGAGCTTGTTGTTGAAGTCGCGACGGATGTTACGGATAGACACCTTGGCCTGCTCGGCGTACTCGCGGCACTCCTTGACGAGCTCGCGACGACGCTCCTCAGTGGGAGCCGGGAACGGAAGACGAACGACGGTGCCATCGGAGTTGGGGGTAATACCCAGATCGGAAGCGCCGATGGCCTTGACGATAGCATTGATGAGTGCCTTGTCCCACGGCTCGATGAGCAGCATGTGGGCCTCGGGGGTCTTGACGGCGGCAACCTGCGTGACCGGCGTGGGAACACCGTAATAATCGACGGTGATGTCGGACAGAATGTTGGCATTGGCGCGGCCGGTACGGACCTTGGAGAAGTTATGCTTGAGGGACTCGAGCGACTTGTCCATATGGGCGGTGATGTTCTCTGCCATGCTTAATCCTCCTGATAGACGAGCGTGCCGACGGGCTCACCCGAAAGCGCGCGCTTGACGGTGTCCTCGCCATCGATGTTGAGGACCAAAATCGGCATACGGTTATCCTGGCACAGTGCCGTAGCCGTGGAATCCATAACCTGCAGACCGCGGACGAGAACCTCGTGATAGGTAATCTTGTCAAAGCGGACAGCATCGGCGCACTTGACGGGATCCTTGTCGTAGATGCCGTCAACCTTGGTGGCTTTAATCAGAATCTCGGCGCCGATCTCGCACGCACGAAGAGCCGCGGCAGTGTCGGTCGTAAAGTACGGATTGCCCGAACCGGCGGCAAAAATAACGACGTTGCCCTTGGAAAGGTGGTTGATGGCGCGACGGCGAATATAGGGCTCGCAGATCTCGTTCATCTGGATAGCGCTCATAACGCGGCAGGGAACATCGTTGTGCTCGAAGGCATCCTGCAGGGCGAGCGCGTTCATAACGGTTGCCAGCATGCCCATGTAGTCGGCCTGAGCACGCTCCATGCCACCGGCAGCGCCGGCCATGCCGCGGAAAATATTGCCGCCGCCGACAACGACGCCGACCTCATGGCCAACGGCGAGCAGCTCCTTGACCTGCTTAGCAAGATGGTCGGTAACCTTAGGGTCGATGCCATATTGGCCGTCGCCCATAAGTGCTTCGCCGGAAAGCTTAAGAAGCACGCGTTTATATCGGATGTCGGACAAAGCGATCCTCCTTTAATTAGACTCTCAATATGATATCAAAGGCTCTGATGAGAGCCATGAAAAAGCAGGCTGTGAGTAAAACCCACAGCCTGCTCATTACCAGCTACAAGAGCTTATTTACTCGCCACGGACCAGACGGTCAAAGGCAACGACGGTAATGGTGTCGCCGAGCTCCTTGGAGACCTGCTCAGCGTACTTCTTGATGGTGAGGGAGCTGTCCTTGATGAACTCCTGCTCGGTGAGCACGGACTGCTTGTAGAACTTCTCCAGACGGCCGACAGCCATCTTCTCCTGGATAGCCTCGGGCTTGCCGGACTCGGCAGCCTGAGCCATGTAGATCTGCTTCTCGTGCTCGACGGTCTCGGCCGGAACCTGATTGCGGGTAGCGCAGATCGGGGCGACGGCGGCAACCTGAAGGGCAACGTCATGAGCGAAGGTCTTGAAGGACTCAGCCTGAGCGGTCTCGGCCTTCTCGAAGGCGAACTCGACGAGGACGCCGATCTTACCACCCATGTGGATGTAAGAAGCGAGCGCGCCGTTCTCGGCCTTGCGCGCAGCGAAGCGCGAGATCTTCATGTTCTCGCCCATGATGTGAATCATCTCGGTGAGCTCGGAGGAAACGGTCTCCTCGCCCATCGGCTTCTCGAGCAGAGCGTCGACGTCAGCAGGCTCGGTGGTAGCGACAACCTCAGCGACCTTGGAAGCAAAGCCGGTGAACTTGGCGTTGGAGCCAACGAAGTCGGTCTCGCAGGAGAGCTCGAGCAGAGCGCCGGTCTTGCCATCCTCGGAGACGAACGCGGCGACAGCGCCCTCGTTGGTCTCACGGCCAGCCTTCTTGGCAGCCTTGGCAAGGCCGTTCTTACGCAGAACGTCGACAGCGGCGTCCATGTCGCCGTCAGCCTCGACGAGAGCCTTCTTGCACTCCATCATCGGGGAGTCGGTCATCTCGCGGAGCTGCTTGACCATAGCGGCGGTAATCTGGGCCATTGTGGTTCCTTTCAAAGAGATGAAAAAGAATTAACTAAGACTGATTTACTCGGCCTTGGGCTCAGCGGCCATCTCGGCCTCGGAGACCTGCTCCTTGCCGGAGCCAGCGAGGCAGGCGTCAGCCATGAGCTCGCACATAAGGGTGACAGCAGAGATAGCGTCATCGTTGCAGGGGATGCCGTACTCGACCTCGTCGGGATCGGAGTTGGTGTCGATCAGGGCGACGACGGGGATGTTCAGACGCTGGGCCTCCTTGATGGCGTTCTCCTCGCGCTTGGTGTCGATGACGAAGAGAGCCTGGGGCAGACCCTTCATGTCGCGGGCGCCACCGAGGTTGGTCTGGAGCTTGGTGAGCTCCTTACCGAGCACAGCCTGCTCCTTCTTGGGGAGCACTGCCATGCGGCCGTCCTCGACCATGGCCTCGAGCTCCTCCATGCGATTGATGCGGGAGCGGATGGTGACGAAGTTGGTCAGCATACCGCCGAGCCAACGCTGGTTGATGTAAGGCATGTTGGCGCGCTCAGCAGCGTTCTTGACGGCCTCCTGCGCCTGCTTCTTGGTGCCGACGAACAGCACGTTGCCACCCTTGGCGACGTTCTTGACGAAGGTGTAGGCCTGGTCGGCGTCGAGGATGGTCTGCTTGAGGTCAAGGATGTAGATGCCGTTGCGCTCACCGAAGATGAACGGCTTCATCTTGGGGTTCCAGCGACGGGTCTGGTGACCGAAGTGGCAGCCGGCCTCGAGCAGGGTACGGATATTAATCTTGGTAGCCATGTTAAACCTCCTGTGGTTTGCCTCCGCGCGGGGTCATCCTCCAAAACCAACCCGGACATGTGCTACCAAAGCCCGGGCACCACGGTATGAAGTAGCCGCGCGTGCGTGATAAAAACATGTTGCCGTGAAGCAACCCGATGAATGATAGCAGGAATGCTTCTTCCTGCCAACCCGCAATCAAAACCACACACCTGAGTGTGGCGCTGGACGTCCCAGCCACTATTCGCCGCGGGGATGGGCTTGAGCCACGGCACGTTTGAGCCGATCGGGCGTGAGATGCGTGTAGATTTGCGTCGTGGACAGGCTCGCATGACCCAGCAGCTCTTGGACCGAGCGCAGGTCCGCACCGCCCTCGAGCAAGTCGGTCGCAAAGGTATGGCGCATCGTATGCGGGGCGATGTCGGCCGGAATGCCGGCGAGCGTCGCCAGCGTATGGAACCGCCGCCGGAGCATGGCGGCGCTCATGCGATTGCCGCGCGCCGATATAAGCAGCGGATGCGGCCCGATAACGAGGGCACGGCGCTTTGCCTGAGCGAGCAACTCCGGCCTCCCCTCCTCAATATAGAGACGCGTCGCCTCGAGCGCACGACGATACAGGGGGACGATACGTTCTTTGCTCCCCTTGCCCCACAGGCGCAACGTGCGTTCGGACCAAGCGATGGACTCCACATTGAGTGCTGCGAGCTCAGAGATACGGGCGCCGGATGCATAAAGCAGCTCGAGCATCGCCGCATCGCGCAGTCCCGCTGGTGTTGAGGTATCGGGGGCTTTGAGGAGCACCTCGACCTGCTGAGTCGTAAGGACGCCCGGCAGGTCACGCGGCAGCTTAGGCGATGCGATCGCCGAGACTGCATCGCCCTCGATAATCCCCTCGGCAGCCATCCAGCGATAGAGAGATCGGATAGCCGACAGGTGCGCCGCAAGCGTTCGGGGAGCCACCTGCTCACGCGAAAGCTCGGCAAGATAGCGACGAATGGTGCGCACGTCGGCAGCGAAGGCATCGATATCCTCGCGCTCGCACCAGGAAGCAAAGCGCTCCAGCCTCGAGCCATAGGCCGTCACCGTGTTGGGAGAAAGTCCCTCGACGCGTGCGATATAGGCGATAAACGAGTCGACGGTGTCGTACAGGTCAAAGGCTATGACCGGTCGCCTCCAAACAAGTCGGAACGCGTGGCCAAGTAGGCATCGAGGGCCTCGAGCGCACGGTCCGCATAGGCCTGGTAGCGGTCGCGCTTGCTGCGGCGCTTACCATCCTCGAGTGGCGGCACCAGGCCAAAGTTGACATGCATGGGCTGATAGTCCACGGTGGCAGGATCGGTCGCATAGCCCACGAGCGCACCCAGGGCGCCCACACGCGGCAACTCGACGCCCGCGGCACCGATAGCCTCGGCATAAGTGTTAAGCGCCGCGAGCAGACCTGTCGCCACGGCTTCCATGTACCCCTCGGTGCCGGTGATCTGACCGGCCAGGCGCACACCGGTACCGGGCACGGCAAAGGTACCATCGAGCACGTGCGGGGCGTCGACAAAGGTATTGCGGTGCATGACACCGTAGCGGAAGAACTCAGCGTTCTCCAGGCCCGGCACCATATGGAAGACGCGCTTCTGCTCGCCAAAGGTCAAGTTGGTCTGGAAGCCCACCAGGTTATAGGCGGTCTTCTCCTTGTTCTCGGCACGCAGCTGAATCGCCGCCCAGGGGCGACGTCCGGTACGCGGGTCGGTGAGGCCGACGGGCTTCATGGCGCCAAAGCGAATAGCGTCCTTGCCGGTGCGTGCAACCTCCTCGGCAGGCTGGCAGGCCTGGAACAGATCGCCGCCCTCAAAATCCTTGAGCACCACCCGGTCGGCCGTGGTAAGCGCCTCGATAAAGGCCTCGTACTCCTCCTTGTTGAGCGGAGCGTTGAGATAGTCGCCGCTCCCCTGCTCCTCGTAGCGCGACTGCGAGAACAGCACGTCCATATCGAGCGTGGAGGCATCGACGATCGGCGCCGCAGCATCGAAGAACGCAAGGGCGTCGCCACCGACGAGCTTCATGACCTCTTCGCTCAGCGCCGGCGAGCACAAGGGGCCGGCGGCAATGACCACGTGACCCTCGGGAATCTGCGTGACCTCGCCGTGAATGATCTCGATATTGGGACGGGCGGCAACCTCGGCCTCGACAAGCTCGGAAAACTTGACGCGGTCGACCGCCAGGGCGCCGCCGGCGGGAACAGCCGCGCGATGGGCGCAATCGAGCAGGACCGAGCCCATGCGCTCAAGCTCGGCCTTCTGCAAACCAGCCGCGGAATCCGGACGGGGCGACTTAAACGATTTGGAGCAGACGAGCTCTGCCAGGTGATCTGTATGGTGAGCCGGGGAGCTCACCTGGGGGCGCATCTCGCACAGCTTTACGGCAAAACCGCGATCTGCCAGCTGGATCGCGCACTCCGAACCCGCCAGACCGCCACCGATAACTGTCACCTGATCGAACTGCATCTGCAAACACCTTTCTAATTGACACGTTTTCCATTGTGACCGAAGGGTGTCTGGGCGTGAAGGGCAAACTTGGAGGGCGCATACCTTCCATCCATCATGCGCTCGATAAGACCCTCGAGTTCAAGCGAACCCAAGAGTTTGAGTACGCCGACAGCATCGAGCGAGACGAGCGCCGCGATGTCGTCGACCTTGAGCGGAGAGGCGATGAGGGCGTGCATTACGGTCTGCTGTGTTGGATCCAGGTCGGCAATGCCGGGAGCATCGGGGCGCGAGTAGCGCAGGGTGCCGTAGATGCGTGAGATAGCCATCTCGATAGATTCCTCGTCCACGATGCAGCAGGCTCCGTTGGCAATGAGATAGTTGGTGCCACGCGACTCGGGCGATAGGATCGACCCCGGCACGGCAAGAAGTTCGCGCCCCAAATCCATAGCAGCCTCGGCTGTGGAAAACGTACCAGAAGGCATACCCGCCTCGGATACAAAGAGGGCTTGCGACAGGGCCGCGATCACGCGATTGCGGCGCGGAAAGGCGAACTTGCGCGGGCCCATGCCCCACGGAGAGATCGACACGACCGCGCCACCCGTATCGAGCGTGCGTGTAATAAGCCCCGCGCTCGAACGCGGGTAGACCACGTCGGCGCCCGTCCCCAGCACCACGACGTGTTTGCCGCCGGCGTTGACCGCAGCCCAACCCGAGGCCTGGTCACAACCGACCGCGCCGCCCGAAACAACCGCCACTCCTGCCTCAACCGCTACCTTTGCCGCAAGCTCTGCCACGGCAAGACCATACGGCGAGGCCTTGCGCGCGCCGATGATGGAGAACGCGGGCGTCGAAAGCACCTCGGGGTTGCCGCGCACATAAAGCGTCTGGGGCACATCAGAAAGCTCCAAAACGGTCTCGGGATACAGCGCATCACCTGGATGCAGCTCGAAGGTCCCCTCGGCCATCATTGGTCCCTCCTTCCCTGGTACATCGCCGCCTCGAGCACGTGGTCCTGCGTCACCTGCTCGCTCTCGGCGACATCTGCGATCGTACGCGCGATACGAACCAGGCGCACGATACCGCGGCCCGTGAGATGTGTGCGCTTCGACAGGCCGAACACACACTTCTCCGCCGCATCATCGAGCTCGAAGGTCGAAACGACGCCGTCAATGGACCGCGTCTCGTCATCCTCGGCCTCGGCATCCGCATCGTCCATACGGGATTCGCGCCAGGCGCGAAAAGCGCGACCGCGCACAACGTAGGCACGCAACTCGGCCGACGACATACCCTCCGCCCCCTCGATAATCACTTGAGGGTCGGGACGGGTCACATCGATCATCATGTCGATACGGTCGGCCAAAGGACCGCGCAGTTTAGACCGATAGCGCTCGACCATCGCCGCCGAGCAGCGACACGGCACCTCGCGATCGCCCAAAAAGCCGCAAGGGCAGGGATTGCTCGCAGCCAGCAGCTGAAAGCGCGACGGGAAGGTAAAGGCCCCGTCGACGCGTACGATCCTCACATAACCGCGTTCGATGGGCTGACGCAGCGTCTGCAGCACACCAGTGGGAAACTCGGCAAGCTCGTCCAAAAAGAGCACGCCGCCATGAGCCAGGCTGATCTCACCCGGATGCACCGGGCGCCCGCCGCCAATGAGGCCAGCCGTTGAAATGCTGTGGTGGGGACTGCGGAAGGGCCGGTGCCCCGCCAACAAGCCATCAATGTTCTCACCCAAAACCGAATGGATGCACAGCGCCTCCTGTTGATCCTCAACGGAAAGCTCGGGCAGGATGCCGGTCATACGGCGTGCGAGCATCGTCTTGCCCGATCCCGGGGACCCAATCATGAGCAAGCCGAGTTCTCCTGCCGCCGCAAGCGCCATGCCGCGCTTAGCGACTTCCTGCCCCAGCACGTCGGCATAGTCGAGCTCAGGCTCAAAGGTCGCCTCGACGCCCTCAGAATCCAAGTAGTGCCGCGCGGCATCGCCCATACCATGAGCAAGCTGAGACAAATGATCGATGAATCCACAATCCACGCCCGCGAGTGGCACATGCTGGTCTGACCTGCCGGCGATAAAGGACAGCCCCAAATCACGCGCCAATAACTGAAACGCCACCTCGCCCTTGACAGGAAGCACCGTACCGTCCAAGCCAAGCTCACCAGCGATAAGACAACGATCGAGGTTGTCGCGGGGAATCTGCCCATCGGCCGCCAATACCGCGATGGCGATGGGCAGATCAAAGCCGCTACCGGTCTTGCGAATATCGCCGGGCGCCAGATTGACCGTAATGCCCGAGCGCGGGATCTCGAACCCGGCGGAGCGCATCGCACAGCGAATACGACCACGTGACTCCATCACCTCCATACTCGGGATGCCGAGCATCTGAATGCCCGGAACGCCGCCAGCAAGCGAGACCTCGACCGTGACGTGAATCGCCTCGACGCCGCGGATGCAGGCCGCGTGAACGGCAAACGTCTCGAACGCCATCACGACACCTGCCAATCGAACGCGTTGTACTGATGCTCGATCTCGGCGATATGCCCGCCGCGAATGGTGACACCCACGGCATCGAAGCGAATCGCCTTGAGAGGATAATGCTCCATGAGATAGCAACTTGCGATGCGGCGGTAGCGGCGTTGCTTTTGGGCGTCCACGGCCTCCTCGGGAAAGACCCGCGTGTTGCAATCCAGTGCGACACGTCTGGTCTTGACCTCGGCCATCACCACGACATCGTCGAGCTCATCGAGCAGCACCAGATCAGCCTCGCCCTCGGTGCAACGATAACCCTGCTCCAGCAAGGTGTAGCCGCGCTCGTTAAAGTAGTCGATTGCGATAAGCTCGCCCAGCATGCCCAGCTCGCGGGGACTGAGCCCCTTGATAAACTCGGACGTCATCGCCCCGCAGTCGAGCTCGCCGTTTTCCCAACGCTCCTTGAGCTGCTGCGTCTTGCTCTTTTTGCTTGCGGCACTCATGGGGTCTCCTTTCCCGCACACTGCATTGCCCCGATGATGAGGGCACCTTTCATGCGGGTAAGTACCGGAAGCAAACCAAAAGCTGACCAAATGCCGACAAAAAACGGGCCGTACGCAGCAATGGTGTTGCATACGGCCCGCTACCAGCAGGTTTATAAAACCCCAGGGGTCCCTGCCTCCACAATTGACCTAGAAAAGGCGCTCGGTCTGCAGAAAGTTTCCGCAAAAGCTCACACGGTGCAGCGGACAAAGTCCATGTTTGCGAATGGCCTCGATATGCTCGGGGCTTGCATAGCCCTTCGACTCGGCCAGATGGTACTCGGGATACTCGGCGTCGTACTCGACCATCATCTCGTCACGCGTGACCTTGGCCATGATGGACGCCGCGGCGATGCAGGCAATTTTGGCATCGCCCTTCACCACATCGCGCTCGTTGGGAACGGCACCCAGAGGGTTACCGTCCATGAGGACACAGTCGGGTTCAAGCCCCGTATCGGCCACGGCGCCCGCGACGGCAGCGCGGATGGCGCGGGCCATGCCCATATCATCGATATCCGCAGGCGGGATATGGCAAAAGCCGATAGCAGACGCCACCTCGGCAATCTTCACTGAGAGCAACTCGCGGCGCGCCGGCGTGAGCTTTTTGGAATCGTTGATGCCCCAGACGCGCGGCTCCATAGGAAGGCAGACGGCGCATACCGTCAAAGGACCGGCCACCGATCCGCGACCCACCTCGTCGACCCCAACGACCACGCCATCACCGCCGAGCTCCAGCATCAGCACGTACATGCCGTATACGCGCTCGCGCTCGGCAA
>CAJKZO010000005.1:0-37051 GCA_905204365.1 uncultured Collinsella sp. | reverse complement strand
CTGGAGACGCTTTAGTAATCGGGAGCGACACGCTCCTCTATCGGCTGGTGTTTAATCTAGTCGAAAATGCCATCCGTTACAGCCGCTCCGACTCAGCTGTCAACGTCTCCATCTGCGACAACGACAGCCACGTGTTCCTGCGAGTCAAAGATGAGGGCCCGGGAATACCCAAGCAGTACCGAGAGAGCATCTTCCAACCATTCTTCCGTCTAGACAAATCCCGCAGCAGGGCATACGGCGGCGCAGGACTCGGACTAGCACTCGTTTGGGAGATTGCAGCGCTTCACGGTGGCACGGTAGAGGTCGAAACAAGTTCCAAGAACGGGACCACCATGCTCGTAAGCCTTCCAAAACGATCTGCAGCGTCAACCGAGCAGTAAAACGAAAGGGGTCCCGAGCAACAGGAGTACAATTGCTGCTATTGTTGCCAGCTGTTGGGAGATGGAAGATGGACTGCGATGGCTACCCATGCGTTCCCATGCCGTTGATGTGCACCGCCTTTGTACCGGGGCAGATTGACGCTGCAATTGCAGGCATTTCCGACCCTGATTCGCGCACCATCGCCGCGGCAGAAGCGCTGTACTTTCGCGGACAGGCCACACTCGCCGCCGAGACAGCACGCCCCTATCTTGACGCCACCAATCCCGCACTGCGCTATTCCGCATGCTTTATCTGCGGATACGCCAGTCTGTCGCTCAACCGTATCGCCGACGCCCGCCGTTGTCTTGCGGGCATCCTCGATACGCCAACCGACGAAGAATCGCTCGCCGTCCACGCCACGCATATCCTGTTCGCCTCGGCCGCAAGCGTCCTGCTACATCTGCCTTCCCCGTATTCTGCCGAAGAGTTTTATCCACTTGCGGCGCATCTGCCCGAAGGCCTGCGCCTGTTCGCCAGCTACGTGATGGCACACGCCTTGTATCTGCGCGGCGAATACGGCCGCAGCCTAGGCATGGCGGAAAATGCCCTGATTATGAAACAGGGAAGCTATCCGATCTCGGAACTGTTCCTGCACCTGGCAGCTTCCATGGCATGCATGAGCCTCAAGGACATCGACGCCGCAAAGGCACACTTCGGAACCGCTTGGAACATTGCACGTCCCGACGGCCTTATCGAGCTCATTGGCGAGCACCACGGCCTTTTACAGGGGCTCATCGAGGCGTGCCTAAAAACGCAATACCCTGACGACTTCGCGCGCATCATCGAGATCACGTACCGCTTCAGCTACGGCTGGCGGCGCATCCACAACCCCGATTCGGGCGAGGACGTGGCCGACGATCTAACGACCACGGAATTCACCATGGCCATGCTCGCCTGTCGTGGGTGGACCAACGCCGAAATCGCACGCCATATGGGAGTATCGCCGGGCACCGTCAAAAACCGCCTATCCGGCGTATACGCAAAGCTTGGCATCGGCACACGCGCCGAGCTGGTCGCGCATATGTTACGTTAGCGACCGGACTGCCAAGCGCATCGAACGCGTTCCGGAACCCGGCGCTTCGCTCGATCAATTTGGACATTTTGACCCTTGAACGGCACTACCGCCACGGGGCGCCTTCTCGCAAAATTGGATTATTTCCACCGATACTTGCGGGATGGGAGCCCAAGATGCTTGATCGCCGTTCGTTACTTGTCGCCGGAGCGTCCTCGTTAGCGAGCATTATGTTGCCGCGCGTGCCGGGAAGCGCAAACGCCTTCATATTGCCGTTCGCACCCACCGAAGCCCATGCCGACGAAAAAGACCCCTTCAGGGTGCTCGTGCTCTCGCGCACCATGTTCGGTGTGGTCGTGGTCGACGTCGCCAACAAGAATACGCCCATCACGGGTGCCCAGGTCACACTCACATCGCGCTATGCCGCAGGCAAGCAGCTCACCGCCACTACCGATGACGAAGGCACGGCCATCTTTGAGGTCGCGCCGCTTTCAGAAGGCTACGTGGACGAGGCGACGCTTCTCGACGCGTATGACTTTAACGGCGGCATCTCCATTAGCATGGCGGGCTACCGCGATGTCGAGATTCCCCTCGCGCGTGTCCAAGGCGGCACCGCCATTACCGCACCCACACGTCCGCTCTCCGATGGCGAACCGTACTTTCGACAGCTCGCGTTCGACGAATGGGACATCCAGTACGCCGACGCCACGTTTATGGCAATGCCAGCGGACGAAGCAGCAAACGACCAGCCCAACACGCACGCTTTTACCGTGCAGGCACATCTGCCACAGGGTGGACAGGCAACGCTGCGCATCAACAAAGTGACGCATGCTGCGGGCAGCTCACCCGAAACCGTCACACAGATCGGCCAGATCAAGGCCAGTGCATCGGGTGCGAATAATCTGGCAACGTTCACACTCGAAGACAAGTTCCTCGATGCGGCATCGGGCCTTCTGGAAGAAGGGTGCAAGCTGCGCTTTGTCCTCGACTATCAGGGCAAAACCTACACGCTCTCCTCCCCCATGGCCGTTGTCACCGCGCCGGCCGCAAAGGCGGAATCGGGCTCGACCACCATCGTTCCCACCACCATGGACCAAGAGATCACTCCGTTTGATTTCCCCGCGGCGTTTCCCGGCATCGGCGGCAATAAGTTCACGTGCTGGATGCCCACATTTCCGATTCTCTTCGATTTCTCGTTTGCTGGATACGTGCTGTTTGGCGGAGGATACAAACCAGCCAGCTATATGAACGATTCAGGCAATCCGGATCCGGAGTACTGGAAGAAATCGCCGCGTGAGTCGGGCGCCAAGCAGGCAAACCGCTACCTCGACGAGATGGAGGGGAAGTGGAATCAGTACAAAAGTATGAGTGCCGGTTCGGGCACCGATCCAAGAAACACCAAGCTCCTTCGTCACCATTGCACGCCGCTGTTCACGATGGATATCGCCACACAGCTGTACGGCTCGCTCGCCTACGATTGGGTGGGCAAAACCTGGGGTAACAACAACGACCCCGCATACGGCAATATTAAGGCCCTCTTCCAGGTAAGAACCGACCTCAATTGGACCGAGCAGTTTACCCTAGGACCGGTGCCGTTTTTCCTAAACGTCAACCCCTGGGTGCTGGCAAAACTGGCGCTCGCCGTGGGCGCCCACACGCACGGTAGCGGCGCGGCGTTTTTCAAAAACATATCGCTCGACTATTCAAACACCTCGGGCTCGTTCACCATCCAGATCGGGCTTGCCGTCACCTTTGGCGCCGGCGTTGCAGGCGTCGCTTCGTCCGCCGTGCGCGGCGCCGCATCCCTCACGCTGTTCATTGGGTACGAGAAGGCTGATGGACACCAGCTTCCGCGACTGCGCGTAGGTGCAGACGTCGATGTCGATGTGATACTCCAGTTCGTGATGTTCAAGTGGACCACCAAGGCTTGGTCGGGGTCGTGGCCCACACTCCTCGATTCGTGGAATATGTCGGTGAACAACGGCGACCAGTATGTACTCCAGCGCTCTGAGCTCGCATTGGGTGGAGATACGCCCTATACACTAGATGCCTGCTTCGGCTCAGCCGGCAACGCCGAGGCGGGCGGCGTTCCGCAATTTATCGCATCGGCCACCATTGTCACCAACGCCGAGCTGCTCGCGCGCGCCGAGGTTAAAGCCACTGCAAGGAATGTCGCGCCTACCGTACGCGATTGGGACCGGTCGGTCACGCGCATTGAGCTCGAGGCGGATGCAGAAAGCGACGACACGGGACAGATCGAGCATTTCGTCCACGCACTGATAGAGAACGACGAAAACGCCGCGCCGATGTATGAGTACACCTACATCGGTCAGGCAACGAACGCCGTTGCGGACCCCAACGCCAATTCTACCGGCGTGTCGGAGGACGAGCGTGGCGGCATCAAACCCTCGAGCGACAACGTGCTGTTTGCTGGCGTGCTCAGCGAAGCTCACATGAAGCTGGCAATGATTGCCGGCGTAGAATGCCTGTTCCGTATCGCCTCGGTGCGCTACAGCGACAATGGTCGCTCGCGCCTGGTGGTGCACACAAAGGCAAACGGCACGTGGTCCGCTCCCACGCCCGTGGACTTCCCCCTTGGGTTTGGCGAGAACGACGTGGAGCGCGACAGCGTATACGATTACGACTTCGACGTGGTGGAATATACGGACGGAAGAGGAAACCAGGACGCCTACGTGCTGCTGGTCTCGGGCGAGCGCCCCGCCGGCGACAACACCCATTTCGATACGGCGAGCACATCCGGCATACTGTCCGTTGTGCGCCTGCGCATAAGCAACGACGGAGCCCGCGTGATATCGCACACGTCGTGGCGCAGCATCTCGCGCGGCCGCCTTCAGGAGGATGGCTACCATTGCCTGCAGTGCCCACGCATCACGGTGGGCAAGACGCTGGTCGACGGGCGCCTGTCGGGCGCTTACCTCCACCGCCGCGGAACCACCGCAGAGAAGGCGCTCGGCAGCGAGGCCGAGGTTGCACTGGAATGCTTTACCCTGTGGTCGGATGATTTGGGCGACAGTCTCACGTTCCGTCAGGTCCTCCGCTTTCCGCAGGCACCGTCGAGCATCGAGCTCGGCACGCCCGAGAATATCAACGGCAAAATGGTGGTGCCCGTTGCGTACGAGACCGCAGACGGTTGCGGCTGCGCATCGTACGCCGTGATCGGCCAGTCCATTGCGGGCTGGGGCGTTATGTCACCAGACGCCACGGTACCCCATGCGGTGCCGTGGCCACAACATTCGGGCTTTTTGGCAACCGTCAACGAGCAGCTGCAGCATATTACTTGGACGCGAGGCGCATCGGCATTTGCAACGCAGCCCGTGGGTGCCGCAGGCTGTGGCCCGGCATCGTTTAGCGTAAGCAACAACGGCAGGTGCGTGCTCTATGTAGAGAACACCGATGGCAAGGTAGGGCAAACCTACGACGAAGAAGGCAACCCGGTAGCAGTGATGGGCAAGCACTTCCGCATCTTCGCCAGCACCTTGGCAGGCGATCTGTTCATGGAGCCGTTCGTGATGTGCGAGCTGGACCATCCCGTCGATCAGGTTACAACATTTTTGACGTCGGGCGGCATGCTCTCGGCGCTCGCCACGCACATTGTGAGTGCAGAGAAGAGCGAGGCAGAGCTACACGGCATCGAAGTGCCTCTGGTGGCATGCGCGACGCCGACGGGCGCGGTAGCCACCTCGGGCGCGGTGGTGCCCGGAGCGGCAGGCGAATCCTTCATGGTCACGGTGCGAAACGACGGCAACACCTTGCTGACCGCCGGCACGATCGATCTGTACCGAGAGGGCTCCAACCAGCCGTTCTCCAGCGCATCTATCGGATTCGGAGTGAACGCACGCATGGCTTCGATCTACGATCCAGAGCTTGCCGAGGACGCTTCGGACAACGACGTTGCACACGTGAAGTACGCGCTCGAGACGTTGGGCGAGCGCTTCGCTACGCACCCGCTGGCAGCCGACAACGGCAACGCCGTGCTGGCACCGGGTTGCACGGCACAGTTCCGCATGAGCTTTGCCATCCCAGAGAGTTGGGGCGACGAGGTGGGCAAACGCGTAACGCTATATGCGAAGGCGCGTAATCTGGTGGCGCTCGATCCCGTAACGCTCGAGGAAATTCGACCGGGCGCAAACTCGGCGCTGGGTGCCGTACTGCACGAGCTTCATGTGCCCGACGCGGCATGCGAGCGCTCAGAAGTTCAGGTCGGCGTATGCGACAGCGCGGATACGACAGAACTTCACGACGCCCCGATGACGGTCGACGGCGATGGCGGCTCGAGTGGCGGCGGTGCTGACGAGGGCGGCGGCTCCAGCGGAAGCAGCTCCGGTAGCGGCAGTGGCTCTGGCAGCGGCAAGGATCACGGCAATAACAAGCGCCCCGGAAAAGCGGGCGCGCTTGCGGGCACGGGCGATGTCAACGCTCCCCTTACGGCAGCCGCAGCAGCACTCGCCGCAGCAGGCGCCGGCCTCGTCGCCTACAGCGCCCGCCGCACGGCGCTCGAAACCGACACCGCCGATGAGGTCAATTCGGATAGGCCTCGCTAGCTCTCAGTTACCTTTGCGAGAGACGCCGACTCGGCTCATCGAACATCAAATGGGCTGGTTCTGGATACCCAGAGCCAGCCCATTACGCATTAGCTATCGTCAGTGGAGTCGAGTTCTGCCTCGAGCTTGGCACGCCGTCTTTTCGCCAACAATCCGCACGACACGTCTTCGACAACGTATCCAACCGCAAACGCAGCAAGACACATTCGGCCGTCTTCAAACTTACTCGGACAAAACCGACTCGGTTTTGTGCGAGTGAGCTCTTTTCAGCCTAAGTTCGAACGATTGTTCGATGGATTTCGTGTTGGCTGGAATCGCCCAAGGGCTGGGCTATGCTAACTTGACTATCTATATGACTTAAACGCAGCAAAGGAGCACCGAGAGAGCGAGTATGGCAAAAAACACCGCAAACTATGGTAACGACAGTATCCGCCAGCTCAAGGACGAGGAGCGCGTACGCCTGCGCCCCGCCGTCATCTTTGGCTCGGACGGGCTCGACGGCTGCGCGCATGCCGCCTTCGAGATCCTGTCCAACGCCGTTGACGAGGCGCGCCAGGGCTACGGCAAGCTCATCACCCTTACCGCCTTTCGCGATGGCTCTATTCAGGTAGAGGACAACGGCCGTGGCTGCCCGCTCGACTGGAACCCCTCCGAGAAGCGCTTTAACTGGGAACTCGTCTTTTGCGAGCTCTATGCCGGCGGCAAGTACAACAACAACCAGGGCGGCGATTACGACTTCTCGCTCGGCACCAACGGCCTGGGCTCGTGCGCGACCCAGTACGCCTCCGAATACATGGATGTCACGGTCTGGCGTGACGGTAACAAGTACTCCTTACACTTTAAGAAGGGCAAGGTCGTCGGCGCCAAGAAGAAGGCGCTCGAGATTGAGCCCGGCGACGAGAACCGCACCGGTACCACCATCAAGTGGCGTCCCGATCTTGAGGTCTTTACCTCGATTAGCATTCCCCACGAGTGGTATCGCGAGACCATGCGCCGTCAGGCCGTGGTCAACGCCAACGTGACCTTCCGTCTGCGCATCGAAGGCGACGATGGCGAGTTTTCCGAAGAGGATTTTTGCTATCCCAAGGGCATCGAGGACTACGTGCTCGAGAAGGTCGGTACCGACTACCTTACCGAGCCCTTCTTTATCGAGGCCGACCGTCGCGGTCGCGATCGCGAGGACCTGCCCGACTACAACGTAAAAATCACCGCGTGCATGTGCTTCTCGCGCACCTTCACGATGCAGGAGTACTACCACAACTCATCGTGGCTCGAGAACGGCGGTTCACCCGAGAAGGCGGCCCGCAGCGCTCTGACCAGCGCCATCGATGCCTACATTAAGCAACAGGGCAAATACAACAAAAACGAGAGCGGCATTAAGTGGCAAGACGTCCAGGACTGCCTGGTGCTGGTGACCAACTGCTTCTCCACCCAGACGTCCTACGAAAACCAGACCAAGAAGGCCATCAACAACCGCTTTATCCAGCAGGCCATGACGGCCTTCTTTAAGGAGCGCCTCTCGACCTACTTGATTGAGAACAAGGACGCCGCCAATAAGATCGTGGAACAGGTGCTCATCAACAAGCGCTCGCGCGAGAACGCCGAAAAGACCCGCCTGAGCATTAAAACCAACCTGCAGCAGAAGACCGACATGGCCAACCGCGTGCAGAAGTTCATCGACTGCCGCTCCAAGGACAAGAGCCGTCGCGAGATCTACATCGTAGAGGGCGACTCGGCAGCAGGCGCCATTCGCACCTCGCGCGATGCCGAGTTCCAGGGTGTTATGCCCGTCCGCGGCAAGATCCTCAACTGCCTGAAGGAGGACTACCCGCGCATCTTTAAGTCCGACATCATCATGGACCTCATGCGCGTGCTGGGCTGCGGCGTGGAGATCAAGGACAAGCGCATCAAGAACCTCGGCGCCTTTGACCTGGACAACCTCAACTGGAACAAGGTCATCATCTGTACGGACGCCGACGTCGACGGTTATCACATCCGCACGCTCGTGCTCACCATGCTCTATCGCCTGGTGCCCACGCTCATCGACGAGGGCTACGTGTATATCGCCGAGTCGCCGCTCTACGAGATCAACTGCAAAGAGAAGACCTACTTTGCCTACACCGAGCTTGAGAAGAACGGCATCCTCAAAGAGATCGGCGACCAGAAGTGTTCCATCAACCGCTCCAAGGGTCTTGGTGAAAACGATCCGGAGATGATGTGGCTGACCACCATGAACCCCGAGACGCGTCGCCTGATCAAGGTGGAGCCCGAGGACGTCACCAAGATGGAGACCATGTTCAACCTGTTACTGGGCAACGACGAGGCAGGCCGCAAGCGCCATATCTCCGAGCACGGCAAGGAATATCTGGACCAGCTGGACCTGCAATAGCAGCAAATCGATAACGACGGCCCATAAGAAGTTCAAGAGGAAATCGTGGCAAAGAAGAAGACGAAGAACCAGCCAAAGAAAAAGCAGGTCAACGCCGAGAACGTCATCGGCCTGCACTCCGAGGTCACCGATCAACCGATCACGCAGACGCTCGAGGTCAACTACATGCCCTACGCCATGAGCGTCAACGTCTCGCGTGCGTTCCCCGAGATCGACGGCTTTAAGCCCTCGCACCGCAAGCTGCTCTACACCATGTACAAAATGGGTCTGCTCAAGGGCGAGCGCCAGAAGAGCGCCAACATTGTGGGCCAGACCATGAAGCTCAACCCGCACGGCGATGCCGCGATCTACGAGACGATGGTGCGCCTGGCGACGGGCAACGAGGCGCTGCTTGCCCCCTTCGTGGAGTCGAAGGGCAACTTTGGCAAGTACTATTCGGGCGACCTGAGCTACGCCGCCTCGCGTTATACCGAAGCCAAGCTCTCCCCCATCAGCGCCGAGATCTTCAAGGACATCGACAAGGACCCGGTCGACTTCGTCGACAGCTACGACGGCGCCATGAAGGAACCGCGCCTGCTGCCCACCACGTTCCCCAATATCCTTGTCTCGGCCAACAAGGGCATCGGCGTCGCCATGGCGTCTGACATCTGCGGCTTCAACCTCAACGAGGTCTGCACCGCCACCATGCATTACCTGCAGGATCCCGACTGCGACCTGCTCGAGTACATGCCCATGCCCGACTTCTCGACCGGCGGCGAGATTATCTACCGCCGCGAGGAGATGGAGAAGATCATCGAGACCGGCCTTGGTAGTTTCCAGATTCGCTCCCGCTGGCGTTGGATCCCCGAAGAGCGCATCATCGAGGTCTATGAGATCCCCTACACCACCAAGACCGATGTCATCATCGAGCGCATCGTCAAGCTCTCCAAAGAGGGCAAGGTCAAGGAGATCGCTGACATCCGCGACGAGACCGACCTCTCGGGCCTGCGCATCGCCATCGACCTTAAGCGCGGTGTCGACCCCGACAAGCTCATGGCCAAGCTCTATCGCTCGACCACGCTGCAGGATTCGTTCTCGTGCAACTTCAACGTGCTCGTCGACGGCTATCCCCGTGTTATGGGCGTTCGCCAGATCCTGCACGAGTGGGTCAAGTGGCGTATTGAGTCCACGCGTCGCCGCATTAACTTTGACCTGGGCAAAAAGTCCGAGCGCCTGCACCTGCTGCACGGCCTCGAGGCGATCTTGCTCGACATCGACAAGGCCATCGCCATCATCCGCGGCACCAAGCTCGAGGCCGAAGTCGTGCCCAACCTCATGAAGGGTTTCGATATCGACGAAACCCAGGCCGAGTTTGTTGCCGAGCTTAAGCTCCGCAACATCAACGAGGAGTACATTCTCAACCGCACCAAGGACATTGCCAAGCTTGAGGGCGAAATTGCCGAGCTTGAGGAGATCCTCTCCAGCGAGGACAACATCAAGAAGGTCATCAGCGACGAACTGGCCGCCGTCAACAAGAAGTACGTAATGCCGCGCCGCACGGGCAGGATTGAGCCGCACGAGGTCATTGAGGTGAGCCTGGAGCCCGAGGTCGAGGAGTACCCAGTCACCATCATGCTCTCGCGCGATGGCTACCTTAAGAAGATGACGGACCGCGTACTCAAGAAGGCGACCACGCTCAAGTACAAAGACGGCGACAAGCCCTTCATTGAGTTCCCGTCCTCTAACACGCACGAGCTGCTCGTGTTTACCAACAAGAGTCAGGTATACAAGTGCAAGGTTGCGGCGTTTGAGGATACCAAGTCGGCACAGCTGGGCTCGTACCTGCCGACTGACCTTGAGATGGAACCCGACGAGAGTGTCATCTGGGTCATCGACCCCGAGGACTACAAGGCCGACGTGCTGTTTGTCTTTGAGAACGGCCGCGTGGTGCGCGTCGCGCTTTCTGGATACGTCACCAAAACCAACCGCAAGCGCCTTAAGAACGCCATCTACGGCGGCAGCAAGCTGCTGTATGCCCAGGTGCTCAAGGAGGACCGCGACATCGCGCTGGTCTCGAGCGACTATCGACTGATGAACTTCAACACGTCGCTGCTCAAGACCAAGACGACCACCAACACGCAGGGCGTCCAAGCTTTCACGGCCAAGAAGGGCCGCTCGGTCACCACCGTCGGCACGACCGAGGAGATTCTTGGCGCCGGCGTCTCGGCCGAAAAGTTCACCGCGCTGAGCCTGCCTTCTGCCGGTGCCCTCATGAAAGAAAACGCCATGCCGAGTCTGTTTGACTAAAACAACGGCGGCCAAACCGTCATGGGTTTACAAAGCAGCGGGGCCCGGAGCGCAGCAACATCGCGCTCCGGGCCCCGCTCGTTGCAACGTAGTCGGAATAATAGAACTCCCCGTTTTTCACTCCTGCAATCCCACGGCACAAGGCATGTTAAGCCATTAGCAAAACTTGCAAAATTTAGCAAAAGTTGCAAAAGTTAGCAAAACCTGCAAAGGGGCCACCATGGATTGCAGCAAATGTCTCCGCCATGCCAGGCATGCTCGAAGATATTATCGAGCGAACCAAAGAAGCCGCAGATAGCTACCTCTCACAGCCTCATGCGCGCATAAACGGCGTTCAAATTGGTCCAGTAGGCATCGATTGGACATATGCTCAAGAGGCCCAGGGCAACTGGCGCACACGCATGAATGGCATCTTTAAACAACTCGAAAAACATGACATCGGACTTCTCATCACCATCGATGAAGTCACCGTCGATCTCGAAGAAATGCTTCAATTTGCCTCTGTTTATCAGCACTTTGTACGCGAAGGTAAAAAAGTTGCCCTACTCATGGCAGGACTGCCCTACAAAGTATCGGCGTTGCTGCGCAACGATTCCGTCTCGTTCCTCAGGCGTTCCCAATATCATCAGTTGGGACGAATCACTGACGTTGAAATTGCAAACGCATTCCGCAAAACCGTTGCGGCCGGAGGCCGCTCAATCACGCCAGAAGCGCTCGAGGATGCCGTGAAGGCCGTCGACGGATTTCCCTATATGATGCAGCTCGTCGGATATCGCACATGGGATGTTTCGGAGAACTCGCCCAAAATCAGTGCACCTGATGTACAGCAGGGTTCTCTGCTTGCCCGCATGGAGCTGCGCGATCGAATTCTCGAAACGACCTATCGGGAGCTTTCCGATAAAGACATTGAGTTTTTGCTCGCGATGCTGCCCGATTCTGGCCCCAGCAGGGTCTCGGAGATAGCCAAACGCATGGGCGTCGCCAGCAACTACGCTAGCCAATACAAACGCCGCCTCCTGGAGGACGGCGTCATTGGAGAGCGCGGGCGTGGTCTCGCTGGCTTTGACATTCCCGCGTTCAGGGAGTTCCTGAGCGAGAAGGCCTCCTAGCACGCCGAGATTGTCCGCAAGGGCATCAATGCATGGCAATCAGTAATCCTCTTGGCAAGGGAAGTAGGCTTTTCGCCAACGCTGATTGCCATGCGTTCTTCTTGCCCTTAGGCGAGCTTGCGAGCGAGCTCTCGCACCTCTTCCAACTTGGGCGACGATGCCATGCTATCGCGCTCGGTCATACCGCTGATGGTGATAATGCCTTGGTCCTCCCACTTGCAGTACGCGCAGGTTGACTTGTACATAGCGATCGCCGCATCATAGACGCCCTCGCTGTGGCTATCGAGCAAAAGGGCCGTCTTGGTGAACGGGAAGCCCGTGGCACCGAAGGCGTACAGGCGGTCGATGGCGGCCTTCTCCTGCGCGGTGATATCGAACCAGTAGATGGGCGAGGCGAAGACAACCATGTTGGCGTCTTTCAGTGACTCGATCACGTCGGCCATGTCGTCCTTCTGCACACAGGTGCCCTCATGGGCGAAGCAGTACTGGCATCCCAAGCAGCCGGCAATCTTCTTGCTGGCAACGCGGACGACCTCGACCGTATGGCCGCCCTCACGCGCGGTCTCGGCAAACGCCTCGACCATGGTGTCGGTATTGGCGCCTTTGCGCGGGCTACCGCTCAATACAACGATATTCATAGAAATCTCCCTCCTTCATGCCGCAGGCGCGCGGCATATTAGTTTGTTTTAACCTAAACGTATGGAGTTATTCAATCGCCTCGTTTCAGCTACTCCCACTCTTTAGAAGAATCGTTGCTGGAGACATGGCATCAAATCAAGGCACGCCTTATTTCAGATATTCCTCAAAGAATGCCTTCAGCTTTCCAAACGGAATGACGTCCATCTGATCGTAGAGGTCGGTATGGCTGGCGCCGGGGATAATGAGCAATTCCTTGTTGTCCCCCGTCAGCTTGCCGTACGCGGTTTCGCTGAAATAGCGGGAGTGCGCCTTCTCGCCATGCACCAGCAGTACCGCAGAGCGAATTTCGCTGCTGTATTGCAAAATCGGCATATTCAAAAACGACAGCGAGGACGTCACATTCCAGCCACCGTTGGAGTTCAGGCTGCGGGGATGATAGCCTCGCGGAGTTTTGTAGTAGGCGTAATAGTCCGCTACAAACTGCGGCGCATCCTCCGGTAGCGGATCGACCACGCCGCCCGCCAGCGCATAGCTGCCGTTTTTATAGTCCTCGGTGCGCTGCTCATTCAGCGCTTTCCGCTTTTCAAAGCGCGCCTGCTCGGAATCCTCGGCGTCAAAATAGCCGTTGGCGGTCACACGGGTCATGTCGTACATGGTCATAGCCGCGGTAGCTTTGATACGGGTGTCGATGGCCGCCGCATTGACTGCCATGCCGCCCCAACCGCAAATACCGATGATGCCGATACGCTCCGGGTCAACGCTTTCCTGCACAGAGAGGAAATCCACCGCTGCGCAGAAGTCCTCGGTGTTGATGTCCGGCGATGCTACATAGCGGGGCGTGCCGCCGCTCTCGCCGGTATAGGACGGGTCAAAGGCAATTGCAAAAAAGCCCAGCTCCGCCATTTTCTGCGCGTACAGACCGGAGGACTGCTCCTTCACCGCGCCAAAAGGGCCGCTGACGGCGATGGCGGGCAGCTTGCCTTCCGCGTTCTTAGGCACGTAGACGTCAGCCACCAGCGTGATGCCGTATCGGTTATGGAAGGTCGCCTTGCTGTGCTCAACCTTGTCGCTTTTGGGGAATACTTTGTCCCATTCCTGCGTCAGATTCAACTGTTCCATACCTAAACCTCCTTGTCAGTCGCTTTAAGGTATTGCTCGTCGTCCACGGGCTCCAACCACTCGTTGGAGGCCTCCTCGCCCGGAACCTCCACCGCGAGATGGGAGAACCAGCTGTCGGGCGCCGCACCGTGCCAGTGCTTTACGCCTGCGGGAATATTTACTACATCGCCGGGGCACAGCTCCTGTGCCGGTTTGCCCCATTCCTGGTAAAACCCTCGGCCAGCCACGCAGACGAGAATCTGCCCGCCGCCGCTTTTGGCGTGATGGGTGTGCCAGTTGTTGCGGCAGCCTGGCTCGAACGTAACGTTGTAAATGCCGACCTGCTCGGTGGAAAGGGGCGCGAGGTAGCTTTGCCCGATAAAGTACTTCGCAAATGCGTCGTTGGGGGCACCGATGGGAAAGGCCATCTCGTTTTGGTGTCGGGCCTTTGCGTCGGCGCCGTCGTCCTCGTTCGCCCAGACCTCCTTCGCCATACGAAAGGCCGCCCACGCCTTGGGCCATCCCGCGTAAAACGCCGCATGCGTAAGGATTTCCGCTATTTCCGCCCTGGTCACACCATTGTTCTTTGCGGACATCAGATGATATTTGAACGAGGAATCCGTCAGCCCCTGCGCCATCAGGGCCACCACCGTCACCACGCTTCGGTCTCGAAGGGAAAGCCCGTCTTCTCGACTCCACACCTCGCCGAACAGCACATCGTCATTGAGCTGTGCGAATTTGGGGGCAAAGTCCCCCAGGGCATCTCTACCTGCCGTCTGTTTAATTGCCATGATCGATTTCCTCCTGTCGATGGTTTTGAGTGCAAAACTGCTTCCGCGCAGCTAAGCCGCGCCTAGACTCCCATGCCCATTCGTTGCACCTGCTCCAGAGCAAAATGCCCCGTGCTTTCGCCCACTTCGTTCACGCCGCCGGCGAAAACCGTTCCGGCAAGCGTGCGCCTTTGGCGAAAATCCCTTGCGCTCCCGATTTGTATTGACGAAAATAAAGGTAATACCTAAACCTAACTTTAGGTCAAGGAGTAAATTCGAGATTTGTCCGGAGGGACCATGTACACAATCGGACAGGTGGCGGAGATGTTCGATCTGCCCGTTTCCACGCTGCGTTATTACGACAAGCAGGGATTGTTTCCGGAATTGGAGCGGACGTCCGGCATTCGCCGATTCGGCGATACGGAACTCGAGGCGCTTCGGGTCATCGAATGCCTGAAGAAGGCTGGGATGGAAATCAAAGACATCCGGCTGTTCATGGAATGGTGCGCGGAGGGCCCATCGACATATCCCAAGCGCAAGGCCATGTTCGAGGAGCGAAAGGCCCACATGGAGTCGGAGATCGCGAAGATGAACCGCGCGCTGGACATGTTGAAGTTCAAATGCTGGTACTACGAGCAGGCGATTCAAGATGGCAACGAGGATAGACTGAAGGCGCTGATTCCCGACAATTTGCCGGAAGAGATCAAAGATACCTACGATAACGCCCACGCTCAATAATGCCACCCGATGCTCAAGGGGCTTTGCTCTATGGCGACGCCGAAACAACATCGGGCGGTACTCGACGGCATCAAAACGCAAGCTCAGAAGCCAGTTCCCGTTATTCCCATAGGCATAAGCGCATCTGTTCACGATTGTCTATCGATGCTCTGTCTCGAGCACGGCAGACACCGCATCGAGGAACTCCCGCACATGGTCTGCGGGGTGCGACGAATGAAGCAGCCCGTAAGACACGAGACAGTCCCAATCGGTAGGGACGGTTTTGAGCATGGGGTGGACGTTGGCCCACAACGGCAGCGTCGCAAGCGCGAGGTCCTCGTTCGCGCCGCGATTGAACACCTCCGCCCGATATTGCGGGAAGTCTACGAGCGCGATTTGAGGATGATGCAAGAGTATCTCGTCGCGCACGCGGTCGATTTCGGCGTTCCAGCCCCGGCGTATAAGCATAAGACTGTGATTGTGGAGGTCGTCGAATGTGACGATGTCGCGTTTGGCGAGTTCGTTGTCGACGGGAACGGCGCACCAGAGCGGCTCGCGCGAAAGCTCGAGGCCCAGGCACCCGCGCTCTTTAAGAAAGGCATCGTCGAAAATCCCCGCCACGATATCCATGTCTTGCCCGAGGTTCGCCAAACCGCGCGCCGCCGAGGGTGTGTTTTCAAACGTGACCACCTGAAGGCTCATGCCAGGGCAACGTTCCTTCACCTTCGGCCACAGCTTCGTGAGCGGCGTGCTGGGCGTCATGAGCGACACTCCCACGCGGATGATGCGCTTCTCTCCACGCTCGGCGACGCGGGCGCGTGCGATTGATTCTTGAGAGTACTGCACGATATGGCGGGCGTCGGCGAGCAGCGACCTGCCTGCTCGCGTAGGCGAAAGCCCCTGATGCGATCGGTGGAACAGCGTAAGGCCTAGCCGCGACTCCAGCAGGTTCATCTGCTTGATGACGGCCGTGGGCGTGATGAAGGACTCTTGTGCCGCTTTGGAGAAGCTGCCCGCCTCCGCCACGCGGATGAAAGTGTCAAGCTGTGGGTTGTACATCGATCCTCCTGTCACGCATTATGTGCCGTATATACCCCATGGTTATATCCATCATTCCAACGTGAACTTCTCGCACGTCAGTAAACGCCGTAGCATTGCATTCGAAAAGTCACCATTAAGGAGGAGACCATGGAGTATCTGAAGCTCAACAACGACATAGAGATGCCCATCGAGGGTTTGGGCACCTTCCTCATGCCCCCGGCCGAGGCCGAGGCAGCCGCAGCCGCCGCGCTCGCGGCTGGCTACGAACACATCCACACCGCCAACGCCTACATGAACGAGCGCGCCGTGGGCCGTGCCATCGCCAAGAGCGGCATCACGCGCGACAAGATCTTCGTCTCCACCAAGCTCTGGCCGAGCGTCTACGACGCGGGCATGCCGGCGGTGGGCGCCACGCTCCAGCGCCTGGGGCTCGACTACGTCGACATGCTCATCCTGCACCAGCCGGTAGGCGACTACCTGGCCGCGTGGCGCACGATGGAGGAGGCGTACCGCGCGGGCAAGGTGCGCGCCCTCGGCCTCTCCAACTTCCCGCAAGATAAGATCGCCGAGATCATCGAGGTCGCCGACATCAAGCCGCAGCTCGTGACCGTTGAGTGCCACCCCTACCACGCCCAGCGCGACCTGCGCGCCTACCTTGCGCCGTACGGAACGGTGATCGAGGCGTGGTACCCACTCGGCCACGGCGACAAAGGTCTTCTAGAGGAGCCCGTCTTCGTCGCTCTCGCCGAGAAGTACGGCAAGACCCCGGCCCAGGTGATCCTGCGCTGGCACGTGCAGATGGGCACCTCCATCATTCCCGGCTCCAAGAACCCCGCCCACATCGCCGACAACGCGAACATCTTCGACTTCTCCCTCACCGAAGACGAGATGGCCGAGATTGCCAAGCTCGACGGGACCATGACCTACTACACCGCCACTGAGGAAGCACTCGCGGGCTACCTGGCCATACGCCCCGATTTTGACGCGCAGGAGTAGCGCTCAGACGACAACGGACCAACCAAGCCGCCGCCGAGGACCAGTCGGCTGTCGAGGACGAGCCCGCCGCAATGCCCGCTGCAGACGGCAACGTCCTCGTGGCCTACTACTCGGCACAGGGCCACACCGCTGTCGTAGCTCAGGCCATCGCCGACGAGCTCGGCGCCGATCTCTTTGAGGTGACGCCTAGAACCCGCGGGTTATAGCCCCGTGCGCACCCCAGCGTTATAGAACCCTCACCAACGGAAACTTCCGCCGGCGCGGCGCCCCTCGTATGGTGGATACGTCAAGTTGCGAGGAAGGAAGGTACCATGGACTACATCACCTTGAACAACGGCGTCAGGATGCCGCAGCTCGGCTTCGGCGTGTACCAGATCCCGGACGCCGCGGAATGCCAGCGCGCCGTAGAGGACGCGCTCTCGGTCGGCTACCGGCTGCTCGACACGGCCGCGAGCTACGGCAACGAAGAGGCGGTCGGGGCCGCCATTCGTGCGAGCAGCCTGCCGCGCGACGAGGTGTTCGTGACGACTAAGCTGTGGATGTCGGATGCGAGCTACGAGGGGGCCAAGCGCGGCTTCGACGCGTCGCTCAAGCGGTTGGGGCTCGACTACGTCGACCTCTACCTCATCCACCAGCCGTTCGGCGACGTCTTCGGCGCGTGGCGCGCCACGGAGGAGCTCTACGAGCAGGGCGTTATCCGCGCCATAGGTACAGCTAACTTCTACCCCGATCACCTCGCAAACCTCATCTCGTTCAACCGCATCGCCCCCGCCGTGAACCAAGTCGAGTGCAACGTGTTCTTCCAGCAGCGCGAGGCGCAGGAGTACATGGCCGGCAAGGAGGTGGCCATGGAGGGCTGGGCACCCTTTGCGGAGGGCAGAAACGACCTCTTCCGCAACGAGGTCCTCGCTCGCATCGGCGAAGCGCACGGCAAGACGGTCGCCCAGGTCGTGTTGCGCTGGCTGCTGCAGCGCGGTGTGGTCTGCATCCCTAAGAGCACGCACCGCGATCGCATGGAGCAGAACTTCGACGTCTTCGACTTCGCGCTGGGCGACGACGAGATGGTCGCCATCGCCGCGCTCGACACCGGGCGCAGTGCGTTCTTCGACCACCACGACCCCGCCACCATCGAATGGATGTCCGGGCTCGTGCGCAACGTGTAGACGAGCGGTCAGACCGCACTGATAACTTACTAGGAGGAATTGCCATGAACTCATTCACGTACGACTACCCGGTCAGGAACTACTTCGGCGAGGGGGCCATGGACCAGGCACTCGACGCCGAGATGGGTGCCATGGGCAAGACAGTGATGCTCGCCTACGGCGGAGGTTCGGTCAAGCGAACCGGCGTCTACGGCCACGTGGTCGATAAGCTCACGAGCGCGGGCAAGCGCGTGGTGGACTTCGGCGACATCATGCCCAATCCGACCTACGAGAAGTGCCAGGAAGGCGCCGCGCTCGCACGCGAGGAGCAGGTCGACTTCATTCTCTCCGTCGGCGGCGGGTCGGTCTTCGACTGCTGCAAGGTGGTCTCCGCGCAGGCGATGCTTGACGAGGACATCGAGACGTTCGAGCACGCCGACGGCAAGATGCCGAGCTCGTTCATCCCCATGGGCTGCATCGCTACGCTCTCCGGCACGGGCGCCGAGCAGAACAACGGCGCCGTCATCACCAACGAGGAGACACACGTGAAGGGCGCCTATCTGGGGGCAATGCCCATGTGGGCGGCGCTCGACCCGGCGCTCACGCTCACCGTACCGCACGCGCAGTTCATGAGCGGCGCGTTCGACACGCTCTCGCACTGCATGGAGAGCTATTTCGGAAGCCCGAGCGGACGCAACGTCACCGACGACATCAACCTCGCCATCCAGCGTAACGTCATCCGCAACATGCGGATCATCGCGGACGACGACCAGAACCTCGATGCCAGAAGCGAGCTCGTATACGACTCCGCCATGGCCGAGAACGGCGTGCTCAAGATCGGCAAGTCAACGGACTTCCAGGCGCACATGATCCAGCACCAGTACGGCGCGTACACCCACACCAACCACGGAATGGGCCTCGCGGTCATCCACCCTGCGCTCTACCGCCACCTGGCCCCCGAGGCGCCCGCGCAGTTCGCCCGCTGGGCGCGCGAGGTGTGGGGCGTCGACGGCGAGGGCAAAGACGACCTTACGGTGGCGCTCGAAGGCATCGACCGCCTGCAGACGTTCATCGGCGAGATGGGGCTTCCCACGAGCTTCGCCGAGATGGGCTCCGACGCGTCCGGCGAGACGCTGCACAAGGTTGCGGACACCTGCGTGCTCACCGGCGGCTGCGCCAAGAAACTGGAGCGCAGCGAGGTGTTTCAGATTCTGACCGAGTGCCTCTAGATCGGCGGTGGGTGATCCGCCCGCGCCGAAGGAAACGGGAAGGCTCCTCGTTTTTCACGAGGAGCCTTCTGAGTTTTTGCCCGATTGTGAAACCATGTGGCTTGCAGGTGCGGTGGTTGCGAAACGCCCCCATCAATCGCCATCGGAACCGTACGAATCCGTATGAAAAACAAGAACAAATGTTCTATTTCTATTCCCATTCAGCGGCTAGTCCAGTCCGAGTGTTGTCGATGCGTGTCGCGTCGTACCGCCTAAGGGCTGATTCGTGCGCAATTTGGGCGAATCAGGCCCTTGATTCGCAATTTCGGGAATGCCTCAATTGATTCGCAAAACCGCAGGTCGCTCCTTTAATCACTCCCTGGTTTCCGCCGGGGTTCGTAGCGAGTGGCTTGGAAAAGGGTGATTCGGGAGATCAGAGGACAGGGGCGGAAAAGCCCCCTTGGCAGCATCCCGCTACTTGATCATCTTGCGGCGCGCTTGCTTGAGCCAGTTCTTCTTGAACGTGCCTATGCCGCCGAAGAACTTGTTGTAAGTCTCGCCGTCTTCCTTCGCCGCGTACTTGACCGCCGCAAGCTCGATGGTGCAGAGGTAGTCCGCTGCTTGCTCGAGACGGTAGTCGGTCATCGAAGTCTTGCGCCGCTCGACGACCCCTTTGGAAAGCACGAAGCCGATCGACTGGTCGAGCGCCTGCTTCACGATGTCCTGGCCGTTGTCGTAATAGACCTTCACCTCGTCGAAGCTTTGAAAGAATTCTAAGCGATCAAACAAAAGGCCCGAAATATCGCGCTTCATGCGCGAGGTGAGCTTTGCCAGATCCTCGAACTCGCTTCTGCGGTAGACGAACGTTCTATAGGAGACGGGAAGGCGCTGAACCAGAACGTTGAACGAGTACAGCATCTTCTTGCGCGCCTGCAGGTCGATCCCCTCGTACGGCCCGTGGCCGTTCAGCAGCGGCTCAGAATGGAACGGTATGTTCGGGAGGTCGGAGCTGGCGAGGGACTGCTCGTATCGGGAGACCTTGTCGGCAATGCCCTCCGACTGGTCGTGGACCACGAGGGTCAAAAGGTAGTACCGGGCCTTTCCGCCCCGATCGCCGCTCTCGTCGACGAATATGCTCAGGTCTCGCGCCAATATATGCCCCTGGATAGAATAAAAGCCGGGGGATAAGCCCCCGGCACTTGGAGGTAGCTGAAACAGCCACCAAAATTCTTATACCAGATCTAAGCCGGCTATGCAAGGATTCCCGCAACGCGAGTGGGTTTCTGGCACTGGAGATTCCGAGGTGCAGCATGCCCCCGCCGATTGTCGGCGTGTTCCGTACGGGCAACTTGCCTGCTGAAGCAAGTGAGCCCCGGCGACTTGCATCAGCGGTCGTACCGAGGCTAACTGGTTTGCATTGCAGCGCATGCATTCTGTTCGCGAGGTCTTAAGTGTCCGATGTGCGAATCAACCCCTTATTCGCGGGTTCAGAAATGGCTCGATTGATTTGCGAAACCGCAGGTCGCTTCATGCGCACCGGCATCGCCCTACGAATATGCAACCTTGTTGACGCCGACGAGCCCTCGCTCAAAGAAGACGACGTCTGCGGTGTGCAGGCACGCCGTTTTCACGGATGGCGCAGAGAGTCGGGACGCCGTCGAAACGGCGGCTGTCTTTACCCTTGCCGTTTTAATGCTCGCCCCTTTGATGCCGAGCATCGAAAGCAGGTGCTGGGGAACCTCGTAGTCTTGCTCGATGAGGCCAAAGAATGTGACGCCGGAATCGACGCACACCTTCATGACGCAAGACGAGACGGGCTTGAACGCCATGCTTCCCGCCGCTCCGCCGACGAAGGATCCGATGAGCACAGGGAGGGTCGCCCCGCCTGTCAGGGCGGTCGCGACAGCGGCTCCGCCGAGCATCATGACGGTTGAGAACACGGATTGGCCCATGTTGCTCGCCATCTCGACGGGCTCGATCCTCCCCGACGCCACGAGATAGGAGTTTCGGCACGTCTCCATGGTTAGCACGACGAGTGATGCGATGACGTTCGCGCCCCTCGATCCCATTGCGGCGGCCTTTACCATCTCGCCGAAGGCGCCCTTTGCTGCTGCGGCAGTGATTGCCGCGGTCGCCGATCCGGACACGAACCCGTTGGTGGCGCCGGCGCATGCCGCCGTCCCGATGGACTTCAAGTGCTCGTCGTCGATTTCTCCTTCTGCGTTCAGGTTATCGATGGCGCGGTAGAGCTCGGGGGCAACGCTCAGGGCGGCGCTCAGGGCGGCGGCTGTGCCGCCGGCCTTGAGCGATTGCTTCACTATGTCGCTCGCAGCGATTAGTTGGGACGTGGTCATGCCGTCGTCTGCGGGGTCGAGCTTCTTCTTGTTCGAGACGTCGATCGCCTTTCGGCGCATCTCCTCGTTCGTGGCGGGCCTGCCCTCGACGCCCTCAGGTGTCTCGATTCGGTCCGTCAGGTTGTCGCGCACCTTCGTCCAGCGCTGCACCTCTTCGTCCAAGCCGCGGCCTTTCGCGCGCTCGATGCGTATCAGCGTGTACTGCTTGGCTGCTTCAAGCTTGTCCGACGGGATCAGGCCGCCCATGTCGCCGTAGAGCAAGTCGTCTGGGGTTTTGCCCGCGAAGCCCTTCTCGACGGCCCACTCGTCAAAAGAGAGATCCGCATATCTTTTCGGCCTGCCGTTGTACGAATCGCGAAGCGTCGTCGCGAGCTTGCGCGCGATGTTCTTCGGGTCGGTCAGGAACTTGAGCTGGTACTGATCGGCGCCCCAGGCCACATCCGCAGACCCGAGGTCGTGCGAGTCGAGCCTGATGCCCTTGGCGTCGACCCTCTTAACGGCAGCGTCGACGTTCGCCGTCCCAAAGGCCCATTCCTCCGCCAGGAATCCCTTGAGGGAGTCCTGCGCCGCCTTGCTGTTTTTGTAGTGGTCGTAGGAGTTCATCGCGGAGTACAGCTCCTCGATGGCGGCCTCCACGCTGTTCACCCAGCTCGCAGCATCCATCCCGGCGGGCACGGCGGCGGCATGGCGCGCGGAGAACTCGAACCCCTTGTCGAAATCGTTCATCCCTACGCCTCGACGAAGCTCTTGAGCTTCTCGTGGTAGAAGCGTTTCACAGCGTACTGGTAGCGTTGGTCGCGGATCTCGCCCGCCTTCTGATGGAGGACGACGGCCTGGTTGATGCCGTTCGCGCCATCGGCGGCAGCCCTCCCGATGGTCTTGCCTACCATTTTGGCAAAACCAAGCACGGGATTGGAATCATTGCTTTCTTCGGGTTCCACCGCCTCCTCTCCGGGGCGCAGGGCCGCGAGAAGGTCATCGAACTCCATGCCATGCTCCCTTGCCCTTTCGAGGAACTTCCAGTAGTCCTCCTTGGAAGGCGGCTCGGTATTCACTGTGATGCAGGCGTGGTTCCCGCTCACGCCGATGTAGACGCCTTCCTCGTCGATGGCTTCGGGGTTGTCGAGCCGAATCGCGTCGATGTAGTCTCCGGTGCCTTCCGACCAGCCGATGAAGACGACCTTCTGACTCGACGAGATGGCGGTCTGAGCAAACTGGCCCTCGTTGAAGATGGAGGCATCGACGCTGCCGTCGACGGGGCCGGTCGGACCAGCCTCTGTGTCATCGTTCTTTCCAATCATGTTGTAGAGAAGCTTGGAGAACTTGCCGGTGTTTCCGGCCTCGACAATAAGAAGCGATTCGGCGGTGTTGAACATCATGGGCAACCTATCTAGAGGAAATATATGGTTGAGGCGATTATAACCCCGAGGTAAACAGCTATATTCAGCTGTCAACTTAATATCGGGAGGGTTTGCAAAGGCTACTCTCGCCCTACGCTGGGGGGGCATGGAGCTTTCAATATCAGACCACTGTCGGGTCTTTTCACTCCTGAATAGCACGCAAGCTCCTAAATGAAAATAATCGCAGGTAAAAGGGAGTGAAACGACAAAGAAAAAGCTCCGTCCCAACGCGGGAACGGAGACTCGATGATCGTTTTTACCCACCGCCGTCGCTGGCGGCTTTGCCGTGACTCACGTACGAAACGAAACTCAGCGGTACAGTGCGGCACTCAAAAGTGCAGGTCAAATCCCTGTCAGCCTACTCCCACTCAATGACTAGAGCCCTGGTGTAATTGGCTGGATCACCGTTCCGGGAACCGGTATCGACCTACCTGTCCGCCAAGCTCCTTCTTCCGCTCCAGCCTAGTATCCGACTCGCGCCGCTATAAGCGAAAACCGAAGAGATGCGCCTTAGCCAAGAAATTAAAGTTAGCCTTATCTTACTGCATGATTCGTGTGTTATAGTTAGATGGCTCTAACTGTTTGGGGGCGATGGCCATGCACGAACGCAAGAGCTTCTGGGACAAGAATGCCGGTCGGTACGACCGTTTCATGCGAAAGGACCGGGCGGCGTATGAGAAGATGTATGAGCTGATCAGGCCGGTGGTGAAAGCAAAAACCGTGCTGGAGGTTGCCACCGGCACGGGGCTTATCGCAAAGAGCATCGTGAATGTAGCGGCGCACATCGAGGCTACGGACGCTTCTGCACAGATGATCCTTGAAGCAAAGCGGGACAATCAATCCGCAAAGCTGCACTTTTCCGTTCAAGATATGTTCCGCCTGCCCTATGCACAGAAGTCCTTCGAAGTGGTGATCGCGTCCAACGCGCTTCACATAGTGCCGCATCCGGAAAAGGCCCTGCAAGAAATCAGGCGGGTGCTGAAGGACGACGGCGTGCTCATCGCGCCAACCTTCACCCACGCGGGGAACTCGGTTTCCGGCAAGGCAAAAGCCTTTTTCATGAGTATGGCGGGATTCCCCCTCCACAGCAGGTGGACAAGCGAGGAATACCTGTGTTTCCTGCGTCAAAACGGCTGGGCGGTGCAGAAAAGCGCGGTGCTGAAGGCCTCGTTCCCGTTGACCTATGCGGAATGCACGAAATCGGAGGGGCCAGATGTCGTTCTTTGAAAACACCCGCAAACCCGTGGGCCTCGGCGGAAAACTTATGGTTGCCATGATGAATCTGGGCCACAGCCCTGTGGCGCGGTGGGGACTTCGATTTCTGCGACTTGCGCCAAATGCCAAGGTGCTGGATTGCGGCTGCGGCGGCGGGGCAAACATAAAACGGCTGCTGAAAAAATGCCCGCATGGCGTCGTCAAGGGCATCGACTATTCGCCCGTCAGCGTGGAGAAGGCTAGAAAGCTCAACCGAACTGCAATTCAGGATGGGCGTTGCGCCGTTCTGCAAGGCAGTGTGGCGGATATGACGTTTGAGGATAGCTACTTCGATGCCGCCACGGCCTTTGAGACCGTCTATTTTTGGCCTAATTTGCCCCAATGCTTCCGTGAGGTCTGGCGGACGCTGAAGCCAGGCGGGACATTTCTTATCTGCAACGAGAGCAATGGCGACACGGACAAGGACGAGAGGTGGACGCAGATCATCGGCGGCATGACTATCTACAAGGGCATTGAATTAAAGGCATGTCTGGAGCAGGCGGGTTTTCACGAGGTGCAGATACGCAAAAAGAAAAGGTGGCTCTGCGTCACGGCACGGAAGTAAGGGTAACAAGCACGGGCATTTTTGCATCCATCCTGCACATGACGTTAGGCATGACGGTCATAGCGGCTGTGCTGGCGGCAATTATGACAGTTTTTATTCACTGAGGAAGAAACCTATGAAATGTAAAATTGAGAAAAACACCGTGCAGGAGACGCTGATCCTCCCGCTGTATTCCCGGAAGCTGTGTACGGAGCTGTACCCGAACCTTTACAGGGATGAAACAGCGGTTCGCCTGCTCGACCAAATCGACTACGACTTTTCAGAAGCAGCGAAAAGCTCCCGCAGCCTGATGCAGCGTTTCGGTGCGCTGGAGGTGGCCATGCGGCAGGGCGATCTTGCTTTCGAGGTGCGGGATTACCTGAAAGGCCACCCCAATGCGGCGGTGGTCAATCTGGGCTGTGGGCTGGACAACACCGGCAGAACCTGCGACAACGGTAAATGCAAGATCTACAATCTGGACTTCCCGGATGTGATTGCCTTGCGGCAGCAGCTACTGCCCGCCGGGGATCGAGAACAAAATATCCCCTGCGACTTGAAAGACACCGCATGGTTTGGCAAAATCGATGCCTCCGGCGGGGCGGTGTTCTTTGCCTCCGGGGTGTTCTATTACTTTCTGACCCAGCAGGTCCGGGAACTGGTGCGGGAGATGGCGGACGCTTTCCCCGGCGGTGTGCTGGTCTTTGATGCTGCCAATCGGACGGCAGTAAAGATGATCGCAAAAACATGGCTTAAGACTGCAAAAATCAAGGATGTTGGGGCATATTTTGCGGTTTCGGATGCCGCCAAGGAAATCGGCGCGTGGAACAGCCGTCTGCAGGTCACAAGTCGCGGCTATATGCTGGGTTACAACGATTTGAGAGACCCTTCTGTCAGCGGCTTTTTCCGGTTTCTCGCAAGGGTCGGTGACAACGGGATGAAAATGCAAATCGTGAAAATAAGATTTTGAGAGACAAAAATGCAAAAGACGAGCGCTTCTTGCCGCCCAATTGGCAAGAAGCGCTCGTCTTTCCTTAACGCGTTGTATGGCGGAGAGAGCGCAAGTTACGCGAGCGCCCTTCTTGCCAGCTCGGCCGCGCCAAGGATTCCTTGGTCGCCGCCGCAGCCCGGGGCGCAGATGTAGCTCTCTATGTCCTTAAGCTCGGCGGTCTGGATGTAGCCACCCAGATATTCGAGGGTCTTCTTGCGGACGATGCCGTAGAGCTGCTCCTGGTGCATCACGCCGCCGCCGAGGACGATACGGCGAGGCGAGTACATGAGCACGAGGTTCGCGCACATCTGCCCCAGATAATCCCCCTCGAGCGCCCACACCTCAGCGTTGTCCGCGAGCTCGGCCGCGGGCTTTCCCCAGCGCGCGGCGATGGCGGGGCCGGAGGCGAGGCCCTCGAGACAGCTCGCGTGGCTCGGGCAGACGCAGCGTCCCTCCTCGGCGGGACGGGTCCTTACCAGCATGTGGCCGGCCTCGGGGTGCAGCATGCCGTGAAGGAGCCTGCCCGCGCACATGACGCCCGCGCCCACGCCGGTGCCGATGGTCACGTAGACGGCGTCCTCGAGCCCCTTGCAGCAGCCGAAGACTACTTCGCCGAGGCAGGCAACGTTCACGTCCGTGTCGTAGGTCACCGGAATCCCGAGGGCGGCGGCGAACGCGGCGCGAAGACCATAGCCTCGCCACGCGAGCTTGGGCGTCTGGAGGATGGAACCGTAGCGCTCATCGTTGGGGTCGACGCAGGTCGGGCCGAAGGCGCCGATGCCCAACGCGTTCACATCGCGGGCGGTGAACCACTCGACCATTTGTGGGACGGTCTCGGCGGGCGTAAGCGTCGGGGTCTCCATACGGTCGAGAACCTCGCCGTCGCCGGACACCACGGCACAGACCATCTTGGTCCCGCCGGCCTCGAGGGCGCCGAGCCTCATTTGCTTTTCGCTCATGTGATCCTCCTTACAAAGGGACGCCCGCAGTCATGGTCAACCGCGGGCGCCCATAACGTTGGCTTGTTTCGAGGCGACCCTACCTGGGCACGCGGTCCTGCCTTGCGGCAAACGGGGCGAGCACGGCGTGCGGCTCGCTTTGGTACCAGTAGGCGACGGTGGAGATGTCGTCCTCGCGCTCGTAGAGCTTGATGTCGTCGTTGCCGAGGTCCTGGAACGTCACGCGCAGGTCCTCCTTGAACGAGATCGGGTCGGGAAGGTGCCACCTGTAGAGGCCGTGCCTGGGCAGCGCGTCGTCGTTGGTCGCGAGCATCGGGTTCGGGTTCGGCTTGCCCGCGCTGAAGCGGTCGCGCGTGGCGTCGCGCGTCGAGCGGTACGGGTAGCCGGCGAACAGCGTGTTGAAGCACTGCGCCTCGGACAGCGCGTGGGGCGGCCTGTCGAGGAAGGCCCAGGCACCGCCGAAGTAGTCCTCGGCTCCCGTCGAGGTGACCGTGGGGAACTCCTCGTCGCCGTCGAGGAAGAACTTCATCTCGCCCTCGCCCCACCAATAGCGCTCCAGGGCGCACAGGGCCATGTAGGTGCCGACGTAGTAGCCCTTACCGCGCACGCCGTCGAGCACGGTGTAGTCGACGCCCCTGCGGGTGCTGCGCTCGCGGTTAAAACGGGCGTGGAAGTACATGGCGTCGTCCGGCACGTCGGTGAGCGCGTAGTTGAACGTGTAGAAGATGTACTTAATGAACCCGGGGTGCTCGCTCGTAAGCGTGACCTTGGCGTGCTTCCTGAAAGGCATCTCGAAGTAGCAGTTCATGCCGCCCGTCGGGTTCACGCAGATGGGCATCGAGTTGACGATGGCGCGCTCACCAAAGCCGTTGCAGAAGAAGTCGCCGACAGGGCACTCGACCGAGGGGGTCTCCTCGTCGTCCCAGTAGAAGCGCAGCACGAGGTCGCGCATGACGAAGCTGCCGGCGGCGGTCTTGTCGGGGACGGTCATCCAGATGTGGCGGATGATGCCGGGGCCCTCGATGTCCGCGAGCGTGATGGTCTCGCCGGACTCAAGGGGCACGCAGCACGAGCCCTTGCGGCCGACGCCGAGGTGGCTGGCCGACATGGCGGCGCGGCCCTTCTCGCCCGTGATGTTCTCGGGGGTGATGGCGCGGCTTTCCTCACCGCCGTGCATCCACACGTCCTTAAGGAACTCTCTCATCGTCGACCTCCTCTATTCGTCGTCTTCGCACTCGGCGGAACTGACACCGTTCACGTAGACGATCTGCTGGCGCGCCTCGTCGACGAGGGCGTCGAAGTCGAGTTTCTCGTCGGGGCGCGCGAGCGCGACCGTCATGGCGAGCGGGAGGTTGACACCCGCGATCACGTGGATCCGGTCGGAGGCGAAGCGGGAGAAGCGCTGGTTCACGCTGCCGCCGAGCGCGTCGGTGAGGACGACGACCTCGTCAGTGCCCGAAAGCGCCGCCTCGACCGCCGCGTCGAGCCCCTCGCCGTTGTCGTTCACGTAGGCGCACACGGCGTTGACGGCGTCGCTCTTACCCGTAAGGAACTCGAGGGTGTCCTTGAAGCCCTGGGCGAGAAGGGAATGGCTCGCCACAACTATCTTTCTCATTGATTCACCAATCTCTTGGGTCGAAGCTAGGCGAGGATGCCAGCGGCGGAGGCGACCATCGCGAGGACGATCACCACGAGGATGAGGGCCGTCATGCTCGCGTTCTTCTTGGTAAGAAGGTAATACGCGCTTCCCGTGATGGCGGCGGGGATCATGGCAGGCAGGATCTTGTCGAGCAGCGGCTGAATCTCCATCGAGACGTCGCCGAAGCTGAAGCTAATCGGGCAGGTGACGCCGATGACCGAGGCGATGAGGCAGCCGACCACGGTGAGGCCGAGCACGGAGGCGGCGGCAGTGAGGTTGGGAAGCTTCTCGCTGAAGTCGGTGACGAGCTTCACGCCCTGCTTGTAGCCGAACTCGAGGGCGTGCATGCGGACCCAGAAGATGGCCAGGATGAGCGCGAACCAGATGCCGGCTCCCACGGGGTTGCCCTCGATGGCCATGTAGGCGGCGATGGAGCCCATGATGGTCGGGATCATGGTCATGAGCAGGGAGTCGCCGACGCCGGCGAGCGGTCCCATGGTGCCGATCTTCAGGTCTTGGACGGCGTCCGCCGCCGCTAGGCCGTCGCGCTCCTCCATGGCCACGCAGGCGCCAAGGATGATGGCGGCGAGCCAATGCTGGGTGTTGTAGTAGCGGAAGTGGTTGTTGAGCGCTTGCTTATAGTCCTCGTCGTTCGTGTAGATCTTCCTCAGGATCGGCGAGAGGGCGTAGGCGACCGAGGCGCCCTGCTGGGTCTGGTAGTTGAAGGTGCACACGCTCATGAGCCAGCGCCAGTTTGCGTTGCGCAGGTCCTTCTTGGTGACCTTATAGCCGGAGGGCTTGCCCTCGGCGGCGGTGATGTTCTCGTTTTCCATGGTTACTCATCCTCTCCGATGAAGGCGTCTGCGGAAGCGTGGGCGGTGAGCTCGGCGTCCTTCTCGGCACGCTGGTAGAACGCGATCGCGAGGGCGACGCCGACGATGGCGGCACCGATGATGGGCACGTTCAGGAAGGCCGAGAGGAAGAAACCGGCGAGCAGGTACTGGAAGTACTTGGCGGTTGGCATGTAGCGGAGCAGCATGGCGATACCGATGGCCGGGAGCATCTTGCCGGCGAGGGTGAGGCCGGAGAGGAACCACTGGGGCATGACCTCGAGGAGCCAGTTGACGGCGGGCTGGCCGAGCGTCACGGAGACAAAGACGGGCAGGGCGGCGCACAGGCCGAAGAGCGCAGGGCAGACCCACAGGATGGCGTTCATCTGCTTGAACTTGCCCTCGTCGCAGAACTTCTGGGACTTCTCGACGACGAAGCCGTTGAGGATCTTGACGATGACGTCGAGCTGGATGCCGAGCATGCCGACCGGCAGGCCGATGGCGAGGCCCGTGTCGGAGCCCAGGGTCACGCCGTAGGCGGTGGCGATGATGGCCATCGTGCCGTAGTCGGGAATCGACGAGCCGCCGAAGCCCGCGACGCCGAGCTGCATGAGCTGGATGGTGCCGCCGATGACGAGGCCGGTCTGCCAGTCGCCCATGACGACGCCGGTGATAAGGCCCCAGAAGACGGCATAGTTGACGAAGATCATCGGGATGCCGTAGTAGTCCACGTGCTTGATGAAGGCAAGCAGGGTCAAAAGGACGACCTGCAAGATAGTGAAGTTGACCATGTTCCCTCCTTAGATGAGGTCGGCGACGGAGACGGGCTTGTCGGCGGGCACGAACTGGGCCGTCACCTTGACACCGCGGGCGATGAGCGCCTTGTAGCTTTGGACGTTCTCGGCGGAGGCATAGGCGCGCTGGGTGAGCTGGATGCCGTCCTCCTTGACGAGCGAGCCACCGACGATCAGCGACGGGAACTCGACGCCCGACTCGGCCAGGTGAAGCATCGTCTCGGGCTCTTTCGCGATGACGAAGACCTTCTCGCGGTCGTACTTGCCCGCCGCGAAGTTCTTGAGCGCGGTCTCCTCGGAGATGATCGAGACGGCCATGCCCGCGGGGCGCGCCATCCTCATGGTGGACTTCAGGACCTCGTCGCCGGCGACCTTGTCGTCGATGACCATGACTCGGGTCGCGCCCGACACCGGGGCCCACTGCGTCACGATGATGCCGTGAAGCAGGCGATTGTCGATTCGTGCCATAACAACACTCATGTTTGCTCCTATCAAATGAAGTTTTACGTTCGGTACTGCCTCGGCGCTATCCGGATTCGCGCCGGGCAAGGGGTTATCGGATTATTGAAGACGCGCGGTCAGCTCGTGACGGCGCGGGGGTCACTCGTCGAACAGGAGGCTCGAGGAGCCGAGACGCTCCTCTCGCGCCGGGGCGGCGCTCACGCTGATGTAGTCGAAGACGTAGGCGATCTCGCTTACAGGAACCTCCACGCGATAGCGCGTCGAGATGCTCGAGAAACTCTGCCTGAAGGACTCGATGAAGCCGGTGTGCTCTTCCTCGAAGCGATCCTGGCCGACGTAGGTCTCGATGGGGTTGCGGGTGACGAGGCGCTCGACGAGGCAACAGAGGTGAACGTACAGCCCGATGATGGCGTTGCTGCCGATCTTCTCGCCCGTTCTGCGCTGAAGCTCGTGCACGGCTCCCTCGATCTCGTGGAACAGCCGCTCCGGGTCGAGGATGGTGATGGAGCGGATAACGTTCTGCAGCGTCATGTTCGAAAGCAGCTTCTCGTGGAAAGAAGCGAGCTCGGAGATGTCGAGCCACCTGCCGAACACGGCATCGACCTTCGAGGCGGACGCCGTCGACATAATGTCTTCGAGGGCGACGAAGGGAACGGAGGCAATCCCGGGGTCTCCCGTGCCGATGACGGCGCAGACGCGGTGCTCGGAGAAAACGGCGTCGTTCGACCCGTTCGTGACGAGCTGCTTGAAGGGCCTCGTGAGCAGGCGTGCGCCTATGGTGCGCGGGAGGCTCTGCGAGACGAGCTGGCGTATCCTCTCCGCGGCGTCGACCCCGGACTCGGAGCAGAAGACGATGGCGTCCTCACGGTTGACGCGCTCGATCACCTTGCAGTGCGTCACGCACGCGGCGGTCGCATCGCCAAGAACCTCGGCGATGGACTTGCCGCCGAGCAGCCCGGACCCGATCTCGAGCGCGAGCCCGGTGGAGACGTTGTTCACCACCCCGATGGTGGAGTCGGTAACGTTCTCGAGGGCCTTATAGGCCTCCTCCAAAGAGCCCATGTCAACAAGAAACACGACCCCGGTGCAGTAGGAATGGCGGTCGACGAGGCGCTGGAGCGGACCGACGATGTCCTTCAGCTGCTGGTCGTAGGGCATGTCGACCGCCTCGTACACATGCACGCCGACGCGACGAGCATCGCCGCGTCGGCGATGCTCGTCGCCGTCGAGTAGCCGTGTGACAAGATGACGCAGAGCGTCCGAAGGGCCTTCGCGTCGCGAGACTCCGATGCGACGCACAGCGTCAGAAGCGTCTTCGTGAAGTGATCGAGCGAGATTCCCAGCGCCCCTTCCACGTCTGCGGCAACCTGATCGGAGACGCTCGAGGCAAACGGTAATTCGGAGGTCACGGCACCGAGGAGATGGGAGATTTGCTCCGCACAGGCAGACTTTCGCTTAGCCAGGCCGATGCCCGGCCACAACTGCAGGCAAATCTCCTGGGCCAGCAGAAAAGCGACCTTCCTCGAAAGCTCGATGCCATAAGAAGAGCCTGCGTCGGCAAGGACCGCGCCCACGATGCGCTCGAAGGCGCGCGACCTCGAGGAGGTAACGCCGCGGCCGAAGATCAAGTGATCCTCAACGCCGCGCACAGCGGAGACAGCTTGTGAGACGAGCTCGGAGACAGAGAGCTCCCCGGCGCAGAATCGCTCATCGAGAGAGCACAGGGCATCGAGCGCCTGCTCGACCGGCCCTGTGCTCTCGGCGGCATCCAGGGACGCGTCGATCAGAACGCCATCGTCGGGCTGTTGATCGATCTGCGCGGAGGAGAGGAGCCCGCTGGGAAGAAGATACGGGCGAACGACGACGTAGTCGCCCTCGCGATTGAGGAACGCTTTGGCGCAGCAGTTCGTCACGCAGGCGCGCAAGCCGGCGATGTTATCGGAAAAGTCCGCGTTCACGAGGCAACGGTATGCGCCGCGGCTGATCTTCACATCAGAACCGATTCGGCACCCCTCGCTGCGCAGGAAGCTCAAGATGAGATCCTCGCGCTCCTCGGGGGTCCGCTCCTTGAGTGAGGGAACGCGGGCACAGATGGGCATTTTGCTGTAGGCCGAGGAAACCTTCAGGTCATCGGCGGAAAGCGTCGTCGAAAGAACGAGGCGAGCGCGCGGCGCATCCTGGGAGGCATCGAGCCCGAGGGCCGTCGCAAGGCAGTGCTCCATCGCAGAGGGAGAGAGTGCCTCGATGCCGTTGACAAAAACCACACCCCCGCGCGATTTCGCGATCGACTCGTCAAGAAGCCCGTCGAACGAGGCGGCGTCCGGGACCCCGGCGCAGTCGATGCGCACATAGGAGGAGTCGCGGGACAGCAAGCCCTGGTTCTTGCCGTACTCGTACACAAGGCGAGAAAGGAAAGACTTGCCGACACCCACGCCGCCGCTCAAGAGGATGGGTAGGCCAAACGGAGGGTACTGAACCGCAGCCTTGCACTGCTCGACAACGGAGCTGAGGCTCAGGTCGAAGCCCACGGCACGCGCGAAGTCGCGGTGATCGGCGATTCCCGTCGCCTGGATGAGGTCGGCGAGCGAGGCGTACTCGCTTGCAGAGAGCTTTACCTGAAAACGCTTCTGGAACGCGCGGCGATGAAAATAACGGACAGGCCTGCCCGCCACCTTAACCACAAGGCCGGCGCGAACAAGGTCGTTGAGGTACTGGCTCGCCAGACTCCTGGAGATGATGAGCGTCTCGGCGATGTCGGAGGTGGACAGACGGGCAAGGTCGTCGAGCGAGACGGCAGAGGTGAGGGCCTCGAGATGCTCGAGAATCCTGTCCCTCATGTCGACGGGCTTCTTTGCCAAGCTGTCCTGTGCGGTCTTGTCCATGACTTCTTACCTCCTTGTACAAGGAGTATAAGGGGAACACAGAGAACGGAAGGGGGCGCGTGGGGGAATCAACAGCCCCGAGGAGAAGTTCACCACTTGAGGGGCAGAAAACAATGGCCATTGAACATTCAGGGCCGACGCTCAACACTTCGGCTCGACACTTCGCTTTGGAAAGGGCCCTGCGCGATGGTGCAGCCCTCCATCTCGCAGCACAGGTCGCCGAAGGTCGCGAGGATGCGCTCCTTCTGTTCCGTGGGCGAGACGGCTCGGTGGGCAAGGTCCTCTCAAAAGGGGTCGTCCGACGCCGCAAGACCTCGATGACCGACTACCGCCTCGAGCAAGTGGCGGATTACCTCTGCACCATCGAACTTGCCTTGGTCAAGTGCGAGGCCAAGGAGAACGGTGAGGCGTACAACAAGTTCTTCGGAGGTATAGGCTCTTTCAAGAGGAACTGGCTCAAGCAAGCCCGCAGCAAGCGGATATAGCTGGTCTCGCGGTTTCGCAAGGAACGGTCAGTTCTCCTCTGGCGAGGAACCCCGGGCGACGTGCTTCGAGCAGCGGAAGCTGAAGCGCAAGCAGAAGCAGCGCGGGCATTGATCGGTGCCGACATGGGCCCAGACGTGAACAGTGCTACGTCCCCTGTTCACGGGGCGCGAAACCGCAAAGGTTGCACAGAGGTTGCAAAATAAGAAGCCCCCGACCTGTTTTCGCAGGTCAGAGGCTTGAAATCAACGAATATCGTTTATTCCCACTCGATGGTCGCGGGCGGCTTGGACGTAATGTCATAGCACACGCGGTTGGCGCCGGGAACCTCGGCAACGATGCGGCCGGAGATGCGGGCCAGTACGTCGTAGGGCAGCTTGGCCCAGTCGGCGGTCATGGCATCGCTGGACTCGACGGCACGCAGGATGATCGGGCGCTGATAGGTGCGCTCGTCGCCCATAACGCCAACGGACTTAATGTCGGGCAGAACCGCGAAGTACTGCCAGCAGCTGTGCTCGGAGTTGCGCTCGCCGGTCTGCTCAAACAGACGCTGGTTGTAGGCGTCGAGCTCCTCGCGCACGATGGCGTCGGCGTTCTTGAGGATCTCGAGCTTCTCCTTGTCGACCGCACCGATAATGCGGATGGCCAGACCCGGGCCCGGGAAAGGCTGGCGGAACACGATATGACCCGGCAGGCCCAGCGCCAGACCGAGCGCGCGGACCTCGTCCTTAAAGAAGTGGTCGAGCGGCTCGATGAGGTCGAAGTGCACGCCCTCGGGGAACGGGATCAAGTTGTGATGGCTCTTGATGGTGGCCGTCTTGCCACCCGTCTTGCGAGCGCCGGACTCGATGATGTCGGGGTAGATGGTGCCCTGAGCCAGGTACTTGACCGGCTTGCCATCGGTCTCGAGCTGCTGCGCCACGGCGAAGAACTCTTTCCAGAACTGCGTACCGATGATGCGACGCTTCTCCTCGGGCTCGGTCACGCCGGCCAGAAGCTCGGCATAACGGTCCTCGGCGTGGACGTGGATAAAGTCGACGTCAAACTGCTTGGTGAAGACCTCCTCCACCTGCTCGGGCTCGCCCTTGCGCAGCAGACCGTGGTTGATGAACACGCAGGTCATCTGCTTGCCCACGGCGCGAGCGCCCAGCGCAGCCACGACGGAGGAGTCGACGCCACCGGACAGGGCCAGAATCACGCGGTCGTCGCCGACCTTCTCGCGGAACTCGGCCGTCATGGTCTCGACCAGGTTGTCCATGCTCCAGTTGGGCTCCAGGCCGCAGATCTCAAACAGGAAGTTGCTCAGCAGCTGCTGACCGTACTCGGAGTGCTTGACCTCGGGGTGGAACTGCGTGGTGAAAATCTTGCGCTCGACGCACTCCATGGCGGCAACCGGGCACACGTCGGTGCTGGCGGTAACGGTAAAGCCCTCGGGCACCTCGGAAACGGCGTCGCGGTGGCTCATCCACACGGTCTGCTCCATGGGCGTGGAGTTAAAGAGCTTGGCGCCGGCAGTGCGCGTGATGGTGGCGCGGCCGTACTCGCCCACCTCGGAGTGGCCGACCTTGCCGCCGAGCGTCACGGCCGTGATCTGATGGCCGTAGCAGAAGCCCAGGACGGGAAGACCCAGGTCAAAGATGGCAGGATCGATGGACGGAGCGTCCTCGGCGTACACGGAGGCCGGGCCGCCAGAAAGGATGAGCGCGGAGGCGTTCATATCGCGAATCTCGTCGGCCGAGATGTCGCAGGGGACAATCTCGGAATACACGTTGAGGTCGCGGACGCGACGGGCAATGAGCTGACCGTACTGCGCACCAAAGTCGAGTACGAGGACCTTTGCGGAAGCCTTTTGATCCATGGTTTCCCCCTCTTGTTGGCGGGGAGCCGGTGCCCACCCGCGTGAATGAACGAAAATAACCTCCATAGTGTACACGTTATATGGGGTTTCTCGCCCCTCGCAGCCATCAGCGCACGGCAAACGCACGACCTGGGCCCCTATTTGACGGCAATTGAAGTGTTACCAAACGTTACAGATGATGTAATACGTTTGAACATTGGACGCCCTGTGCCACAATACTGCCGAACGACTCCGCCCTCGCGGCGGCAAATACGATAGGAATACCAGCATGAAGCGCATCCTTCTCATCGCCACGGGCGGCACCATCGCATCGACCGAGGACGGCAACGGCCTCTCCCCCGCCCTGACCGGTGAGGAGCTCGCCCAGAGCGTCCCCGAGATCTCGGGGCTCTGCGAGCTCGACGTCGTGCAGCCCATGAACATCGACAGCACCAACATGCGCCCGAGCGACTGGATGCGTATCCGCGACGTCATTGTCGAGGGTTATGCCGACCACGACGGCTTCGTGATTCTGCACGGCACTGACACCATGAGCTACACCGCAGCAGCGCTTTCCTACCTGATTCAGGACAGCCCCAAGCCCATCGTGCTCACCGGCTCGCAAAAGCCCATGGGCAATCCCTTTACCGACGCCAAGCTCAACCTGTACCTGAGCCTGCTCTATGCACTCGACGAGCATTCGCACGATGTGTCGATTGTGTTTGGCGGCGTCGCCATTGCCGGTACGCGCGCCCGCAAGCAGCGCACCATGAGCTTTAACGCATTCATTAGCGTCAACTATCCGCCCATTGCCTACATCCGCAATGACCGTATCGTGCGCAACGGGCTTCACGGCACGCATCGGGACGAAAACCCGGTGCGTTTCTACGACAGCATCGACCCGCGCGTATTTGTACTCAAGCTTACGCCCGGCGTAAACCCGGGCATCCTCGACGCCCTAGCCGATAGCTACGATGCTGTAATCCTTGAGACCTTTGGCATTGGCGGTATCCCCGAGTTTGGTGAGTCGGGCGAGTCGTTCCAGGAGGCGATTTTCCGCTGGGTTGATTCGGGTCGTACTGTCGTTATGACCACGCAGGTCCCCGAGGAGGGCCTTGACCTGGGTGTTTATGAGGTCGGCCGTGCCTATGCCGATCATCCGGGTATTTTGCGCGGCGACGACATGACCACCGAGACGCTCGTGGCCAAGACCATGTGGGCACTCGGCCAGTCACG
>CAJKZO010000004.1:0-43605 GCA_905204365.1 uncultured Collinsella sp. | reverse complement strand
CCATCCTAACATCCCCCCCCCCTGCCCCCTCCTGCCTGTTAACTCCTCGTCTTTTGCCCCGCTGTCGGCCCCCTAACTCCCTTTTTTCCCCCGCAACTGCGGGGGATCCGGCGCCCCCCCCTGCTAGCGGGGCACGTAGCGACCGGGCTGGACTCCGGTGGGCTCGCCATCGCGCGCCGCCAGCACACCGTTCACAAACACGGCCTTGGCGCGACCATGCGCCTCAAAGCCCTCGAGCGGCGTGTAGTCCACGGCCTGATGCTGTGTCGCCGCGCGAATGGTCCAGCGTGCCTTGGGATCCCACACGCACACGTCGGCATCGGCACCCTCGGCAAGACAGCCCTTGCGCGGATACATGCCAAAGACGCGCGCCGGGTTCTCGCTCATCAAGCGGCAGAGGTCCTCGGGTCCCAACTGTCCCTCAAAGCTCGTGGCAATCGCGACGGGACGATGCTCCACGCCGGGCCCGCCGTTGGGAATCGCGCGGAAATCGTCGCGCCCGCGGTCCTTTTGCCCGTGCAGGTTAAAGCTGCAATGATCGGTCGCAATCGTATCGATCTCGCCGGCCACAAGCGCCTCGCGCAGGGCTGCACGGTCACCCGCATGGCGCAGCGGCGGGCTCATCACATACTTGGCGCCCGCAAAGCCGTCCTCGCCCTGCTCCAAGTAGCAAGTATCGTCGAGCATCAAATACTGAGGGCAGGTCTCGACATAGATATTCTTCTGCCCGCGCGCCTTGGTGGCACGGATGGCCTCGAGACCCAGCTTGGTCGAAAGGTGCACCACGTTGACCGGTGCGTCGCCGGCCAGGTGCGCCAGATACAACAGACGGCTCACGGCCTCGGCCTCGCACACGTCCGGACGGCTGAGCGCATGCCCCTCGGGCCCATGAATCCCCTGCTCGTACACGCGCTTCTGCAGTTCATTCACCAACGTGCCGTTCTCGCAATGCACGCACAGGATACCGCCCAGGCGCTTGAGCTCCTCCAGCACCTCGAGCGTCTCGGCGTCGTCCAGGCGCAGGTGGTCATAGGCAAAGTAGGTCTTAAACGACGATACGCCCGCCTCGCGCATGGCCGAAAGATCGGCGCGGTTGCGCTCATTCCACTCGGCGAGTGCCATATGAAAAGCGTAGTTTGCCGTGCAGGTGCCGTCGGCGCGATGATACCACTCGGCCAAGGCATCGGGCATGGTCACGCCGCGATCGGCCGTCGCGTAGTCCACAATGGTCGTGGTGCCGCCGCAGGCAGCCGCGCGCGTGCCGGTCTCAAAGCTATCGGCTGTCCAATCCATGCCGGTCCAGCACTGCATGTGCGTGTGGCCGTCGATAAAGCCGGGGAACACCCAACAGCCGGTAGCGTCCTGGACGGTATCGCCCTCGCCCGACTCGATTGCCGCGGCAATCCGCACAATCTTGTCGCCCTCCATGGCAAGATCGGCGCGGCGAAGCCCCTGGGGCGTCACGAGCGCGCCGTTTTTGATGATGATCATAATTGCTCCTTATTGATTGATGCAGTTGGCCACGCGATCAAAATACGAGCAGGCGGCGATATGCTCCGTTATGCGTTGCTGTCCCTTGGCGGTATCGACGTCCCACAGCTCGTAGGCACGCGCCTCGACCAGCACCACGTCGGTACGGTCCTTGAGGATCGAGCCCCCGCCGTCCTTGCCCTCAAGACACATAAGCGCATCGAACAGTTCCACCGGAAAGAGCACCGGGCTCGAAGGCTCACCGTTGCACGCAAGACGCACCGGATGTTTGCGGCCACGCTCGTCAAATGCACGAACCATAGCCTCAAAAGAATCCGAACTCACGAGCGGCTGGTCGCCCGGCAAAAAGAGGCAACCTTTCCAGTTGCGTTCGACTCCCCACGAAAGGCCCGCACGGACGCTTTCGCTGCGCAGCTCACCATCGTGCAGCACGCACGGGCAATGCTTGTCCTCGCAAATCTGGACGACCTCGGGCCAACGCGTCGAAACCACGACGTCAAAGCCCCAGGGAACCGAATCGATGGTCCGGGCAATCAGCGGCTCGCCATAGATATCGGCAAGCATCTTGTTAGAGCCAAACCGCTTGCCCTCGCCCGAAGCCATAATGACGCATCCAAGTCTCATGGTGATACCTCCCCTGAAACCATCGTACCCATAACTCGCGCCGCGGGCATCCACATCGAAAGCGCTTATCCCACACGCCCGCGATGCAAAAAAGGGGCACCCCGCCGGTTGGCAGAGCGCCCCCTTTACATGGCTTACCTCAACCCGGCTTTAGGCCTGGAGCCAACGGGCAGTGTTGCGCTCGTCGAGGGCCTTGAGGGTAGCGGCGGGATCGGCGACCTTCTGCAGGAACATCATGGCAGCGATGGCGTACGGCTTGTAGCTGGCCTCCTTGTACATGCCCACGCGGTGCATGTCGAAGACGTCGGCATTAACCTCGCCGTGCTCGCAGGAGACACCGGAGATGTCGGCGGGCAGCGGGTGCATAAAGATGGTGTCCTGGCCGTTGGCGGTCTTCTCCATGAGCTCGGTCGTGGAGCACCAGTCCTGATGGGTGGCGTTCTGGGCGAGCAGCTCCTTCTCGAGCGCTGCGATGCCGGCGTCGTCGCCCTCGGCGTACAGGTTGGTGCGCTTCTCCATGGCGGCAAACGGAGCCCAGCTCTTGGGGATCACGATGTCGGCGCCCTCGAAGGCCTCGGCCATAGTGTTGACCTGCTTAAAGGTGGTGCCGGACTCGGCGGCATAACCCTTGGCGCGCTCGACGACCTCGGGCATGAGGTCGTAGCCCTCGGGGTGGGCCAGGGTGACGTCCATGCCAAAGCGGGGCAGCAGGCTGATCAGCGACTGCGGGCAGGACAGCGGCTTGCCGTAAGAGGGCGAATAAGCCCAGGTGACGGCAACCTTCTTGCCCTTGAGGTTCTCGAGGCCGCCAAACTCGTTGATGAGGTAGAGCATGTCGGCAGAGGACTGCGTGGGGTGATCGGAGTCGGACTGCAGGGAGATGAGCGTGGGACGGTGATCCAGAACGCCGTCCTCGTAAGCCTGCTGCACGGACTCGGAGACCTCGGCCATGTAGGCGTCGCCCTTGCCGATGTACATGTCGTCGCGGATGCCGATGACGTCGGCCATGAAGGAGATCATGGTAGCGGTCTCGCGGACGGTCTCGCCGTGAGCGATCTGGGACTTCTTCTCGTCCAGGTCCTGCAGCTCAAGGCCGAGCAGGTTGGCGGCCTTAGAGAAGGAGAAGCGCGTACGGGTGGAGTTGTCGCGGAACAGGGAGACGGCCAGGCCCGAGTCGAAGATCTTGGACGAAACGTTGTTCTCACGCAGCTCGCGCAGGGCGTCGGCGACGATGTAGAGAGCCTTGAGCTCATCGGTGGTCTTGTCCCAGGTGTGCAGGAAGTCGCTGCCGTACATGCCCTTAAAATCGAGGCCGTTCAGCTGCTCGACGAGCTCGGTAAACTTGACGTCCATGGAAATGTCCTTTCTAAAGATGAAAGATCGCAATGAGTAGACGTGCTCCGGCATGCGCGTGTGGCTAGAACATGCAGAGCGCTATGACGAGGACCCGCTACCGTTGAGGAAGCATGGGAGATAACGACCGCGGGCCCCAAGTCAACAGGAGGCGCCGGGGACACGAGCGGCCCCCGGCTCAACAAAATCGAGGAATGGGACTAGTCGATCTTGTTGTTGGTCAGACCGGCGCGGAACACGGTGGCGTCGCCATCGGCCTGGCTCGGATCGTAGAGGTTCAGGGCAGCCACGTACATGGCGGCAGCGGTGACCAGGTCGTCCTTGTAGGTGACCTCGTTGGGAGCGTGAGCCTGAGACTCGGCACCCGGGCCAAAGCCCACGCAGGGGATGCCGTAGCGGCCCTGGATGGAAACGCAGTTCGTGGAGAAGGTCCACTTGTCGCACAGCGGGCGACCGGTGCGCTTGTCCATGCTGGGCTCGCAGCCGATACGCTCGTCACCGAACATGGCCTTGTGGGCGTCGACGAGGGCCTTGACGTGCGGAGCGGTCTCCTTGTTGATCCACGTGGGGAAGTAAGCCTCGGTCTCGTAGACCTCGCCGGTCCAGGACGGACGGTCGTACATGTACATGGAGACCTTCACGTCGTCGCCGTACTTCTTGGCGGCCGGCAGGTTACGGATCTCGTCCAGGCAGGACTCCCAGGTCTCGCCGGCGGTCATGCGACGGTCGATGGAGATGGCGCAGGAATCGGCCACGGCGCAGCGGCTGGGGCTGGTGTAGAAGATCTGGCTGACGGTGCAGGTGCCGCGGCCCAGGAAGCGGGCATCCTCGTAGTGCTCGGGGTTGTACTTGGGGTCGAGCATCTTAACGAGACCCTTGATGTCGGTCGACTCGTCGCAGCCGTTGTTGTTGAGGGCGCGGACGTCGGCGATGATGTCGGCCATCTTGTAGATGGCGTTGTCGCCGCGGTCGGGAGCGGAGCCGTGGCAGGAGGTGCCGTGAACGTCGACGCGGATCTCCATGCGGCCGCGGTGACCGCGGTAGATGCCGCCGTCGGTGGGCTCGGTGGAAATGACGAACTCGGGCTTAATGCCGTCCTTGTTGTAGATGTACTGCCAGCACATGCCGTCGCAGTCCTCTTCCTGGACGGTGCCGACGACCATGATCTTGTAGCCCTCGGGGATGAGGCCCATGTCCTTCATCATCTTGGCAGCGTAGGTAGCAGAAGCCATGCCGCCCTCCTGGTCGGAGCCGCCGCGGCCGTAGATGATCTCGTCGGTCTCGTAGCCCTCGTAGGGATCGGCGTCCCAGTTCTCGATGTTGCCGATGCCGACGGTGTCGATGTGGGAGTCGATGGCGATGATCTTGTCGCCCTCGCCCATAAAGCCCATAACGTTGCCCAGGCCGTCGACCTTGACCTCGTCATAGCCAAGGCTCTCCATCTCGGCCTTGATGCAGGCGACAACCTCACCCTCCTCGCAGGACTCAGAGGGATGGCTAATCATTGCGCGAAGAAAACGCGACATATCAGCACGGTGGGACTCAGCAGCAGCCTTGATAGCGTCGAAATCGAGTTCTTTAGCCATTGTTCATAACCTTTCAAACGAAGGAATCTACCTATGAGGTGGCGGAGCGATACCTATTTACTCCGCCCTAACGATTAGCAAGTGGGATATTCGCCTTCCCAAACAATGCGGCGATACTGGTCGGGATCGGTGTCGCCCTCGGTGGAGAAGCAGAGCACAGAGCTCGTCTTGTCCAGGCCGATGAGTTCCTTGAGTTCGGCGTACTCGGGATCGAGCATGAGAGTCTCGACCAGGCCGGTGGTCACAGCGCCGGACTCGCCGGAGATGACGCGCGGGTCGCCCTTCTCGGGAGCGCCCAGGGTGCGCATGCCGCGAGCGGTGACCCAGTCGGGGCAGGACACGAAGGCGGTGGTGTGGTTGCGCAGGATATCCCAGCCCAGAATGTTGGGCTCGCCGCAGCACAGACCGGCCATGATGGAGGGCATGTCGCCGTCCACGATGCGCGGATCGCCGTCGCCGGCGGCAGCGCCCTTGTACAGGCAGGCGGCAGGCGCGCACTCAACCACGACGAAGGTAGGCGGGTTATCGGGATACAGGTTGGTAAAGTAGCCCACCACGGCGCCGGCGAGCGAGCCTACGCCAGCCTGGACAAACACGTGCGTCGGGCGGTTGATGGCCATCTCGCGCAGCTGCTCGGCAGCCTCGGAAGCCATGGTGCCGTAACCCTCCATGATCCAGGACGGGATCTTCTCGTAGCCCTCCCAGGCGGTGTCCTGAACGATGACGCCGCGCTCGCAGGCGTCGGCCTCGGCGGCGGCCATGCGCACGCACTCGTCGTAGTTGACCTCTTCGATGGTCACCGTGGCGCCCTCGGCGGCGATGTTATCGAAGCGGGGCTTGGTGGAACCCTTGGGCATGTGCACGACGGCCTTCTGGCCCAGCTTGTTGGCAGCCCATGCCACGCCGCGGCCATGGTTGCCGTCGGTGGCGGTAAAGAAGGTAGCCTGGCCAAAGTCCTCGGCCAGCTGATCGGAGGTCAGGTAATCGAAGGTGCAGTCGGCAACGTCCTTGCCGGTCTCGTCGGCAATATAGTTGGCCATGGCAAACGAGCCGCCCAGGACCTTAAAGGCGTTGAGGCCAAAGCGATAGCTCTCGTCCTTAACGCACAGGTTGGACAGGCCCAGGCGCGCAGCCTGACCGTCCAGACGGGCAAGCGGAGTGACGGTATATTGAGGGAACGACTGGTGGAAGGCACGGGCCTTCTTCACGTGGTCGAGGCTCATGATTCCCAAGTGCTTGTCATCGCTCTTGGGCATCGTGTTGCCCGCCCACTGGATCTTATCGGCCATACGGTGAACTCCTTAAGTCCTCTCTTGCCGGCCCCCGCATACGCGTTTCAGCCCATTCCCATTCATGCGACTGAACTTTTATGTGGATGCCAAACAAAAAGTTTGTTAGCACTGTTCTATCACACTTTTTGATTGGCAAACCTAACAAATTGTTTGTTGCCGTAATCGGTACCTTTTCGCCGCCGAACGGTTACATAACGCAGCGACGCTTTCGTTATTTGCGAACAGGTGTGGTTTATGGCAAAGTATGCCCAAACTAATTTTTAGGAAGGTACCCATGACCCCCGCACAGATTGAGTTTTACAAGCGCCTCGCACACGGTCTGGCGCTCCAATTTGGCCCCAACTGCGAAGTCGTCGTCCACGATCTGGAGACCGAGGACGTGGACCACTCCATCGTAGTGATCGAAAACGGCCACGTCAGCGGGCGCAAACTGGGTGACGGCCCCAGCCATATCGTGTTTGAGTCCATGCACGAGGGCGCCACCGACGTACACGACCGCGAGCCATACCTCACCAAAACCACCGATGGCAAGCTGCTCAAGTCCTCGACGATCTTTATCCGCAACGATGAGGGCAAACCCGTCGGCATTTTGGGCATCAACTTTGACATTACGCTTATGAAGGCTTTTGAGCGTTCGCTCGACGCCTTTACCGGCACCGGCGGCACGGGCTACACCGAGCCCGAGCCCATTACCAAGAACATCGGCGACCTGCTCGAGGACCTGCTGCACGAGTGCGAGCAGTTTGTGGGCAAGCCCGCGGCACTCATGACCAAAGACGAGCGCATTCGTGCCATTGGCTACCTCGACCGTCGCGGAGCCTTCCTCATTTCCAAGTCGAGCGAGCGCGCCTGCGAGTTCTTTGGCATCTCCAAATACAGCTTCTATAGTTACCTCAATGAGGCCAAGGCGGCGGCCGGCGACAAGTAGGCACTCGCCTAGATTGCCCCTCCCCTTTTGGGCGCGAGTTCTGGAAAGCTCGAATCCAAGACCGAGCCGCTTGGGAAGTTCCATATAATCGATGTCATTGGTATTTCGAAAGGGTGGAACAGAATGGCGTTGAGCAAGGCATCATGCACCGGTCGCGGATTGATTCCGGCAATTGGTGGACATGTGCACCGCATGTTCGATGAGGGTGAAGACGACCTGTTTTCGCTGAGCCTTGACGACGTGATGGATGATCGCCCGTGGACCGCCGACGAACTCATGGGCGGCGGGGCTCGCCCGTCAAGCCCCAATCCCGCACTTGCGCCTAAGCCCGCATCTGCGTCGACTCCTGCGCAGTCGCCTGTTTCGACGCCCGCGCCCACACCCACACCCACTTCGGCGCCCACACCAGCTCCCCGCCCCGCAAGTGACCCGTCCGAGACGGCGGCATTTCTCGCTGCAGCGACGCAGGGCAAATCGGCCGACAGCACCGTTATGTACAGCGCCCAGCAGTTACCTGTTCCTGCGGCACGCAAGCTTCCGGTCACAAGGCTCGATGAGCCCGTTGCCCATCAGGTTGCCCACGATTCCTGGGCTGCAGCCGATCTGGATGAGACCTCTACCGGCATGCCGGCGCTCGATGTTCCAGTTAACCCGCTTTTTGTCGCCAACACGGGCGCCGCGGACTATGAGGGCGGTGCGGCATATTCCGATTATTCCGATGGCCATGCTGGCACCGGTCGCATCGAGACCGAGGATTATGGCACCGCATCGAGCGATTATCTCAACGATCCGTACGCCGCCACGCCTGCACCGGAATATGACCCGGAGGCCGCGTCCGCGCCGGCGTATACCAAAAGCACGGGCGAAGAGCGCTTCGCCGATTATTACGCCGAGGAAAAGGCGCTGCGTTTCTCGGAATTTCCGCAGGCAGTCAAGGTTGCCTTTATCGCCATTATCATTGCCCTGCTCGGTGTCATTGCGTTTGAGGGATTCCAGCTGTTCCGCGGCCCCACCCAAGCGGAGTCGGAAACCCAGCAAAAAGAGGACGATAACCAGTACCTGGACATCAACACCCTCAAGGGCGACCCCAACGACGGAGACGACGAGTAGCGAGGGTTAAGGGAGGGCCGGAAGAGCCGGCGGCACATTACGGCTCCAAAAGCCCTGTCATAAAGATGGGTAGATACAGCACGTCACCATCGCGGTGAAGATTACATTCCGCAAGTACCAGGGCGCGATCGATTCCGTAGCCCTTCGTTGCCAGTGCGTTATCGAGCGCCGCGTGGGACTTAAAGCTCTTGCCCGATTTGACCTCGATGGCAAGAACCTCCCCATCGAGCGTCTCCTCCACAAAATCGAGCTCGCCGACCTTTTTAGACGTAAAGTAGCGCAATCTGAATCCGTGAGCTTTGAGCTCTTGGGCAACGAAGCCCTCGAACGCCGCTCCCATGTTCATGTCAACGGCGTCTTCCGCCTCCCCATCAAAAACGCCTTGGGCGACTCTTTTGGAATACGACGACATGAGCATTCCGGTGTCCAAGTAAAACAGCTTGAACAGATTTCGTTGCTCCCCCAATAAAAGGGGTGCCACGGGCGCCGTTACGTTATACACGGGAAGCGCGACACCCGCCTCCGATAACCAGAGAAAATGATCTGTCACCTGCGAAAAACGTTTGACACCGTTAATCGACGACAGCTTGAATCGCTTGTTTTTGGAGCCGGCCTCGCTGGGAATCAAATCATAGATATCGCGAATAACCAAGCGTAGCTCGGGCGGAGCGTACTTTGCGATGTCATCGCGATACAGGGCGTGAAGATCGCGGTGGATGTTTCGAACCTCGTCGACATTGCGCGTCGCCAAGAAGGAATTGACCGCGTCGGGCATGCCTCCCACCACCACATACTGATGGAACAGATCGAGCAAGCGGTCATACAGGTAGCCGGGGAGCTCCCCCTCATCCTTTAGACAGTCTCTGAGCATGTCAAACACGCTGGCACCAACGCCATTTGCCCAGCAAAACTCCTCAAAGTCGAGCGGGCACATCTGGACCTGCTCGACATACCCCACCGGCAGGGAATCGATGCCCTCGAGCTCAACGCCAAGGAGCGATCCGGTAAGGATGTATCGAAAGTCGCCGCGCTGGACCAGATATTTGATAAACGTCACCACGTTGGGGCATCGCTGCACCTCGTCGATAACCACAACGGTCTTGTTCGCAACCATCGCCTGCGTTGCAGCAATAGACATACGCATAAGCAGGTCATCCGCACTTTTCGCCGCCAAAAACGAATCGCGCACGGACGCGTCGGCGATAAGGTCGAACGTCACGACATTTTCGAACGATTCATTTGCAAAGACATTGACCAAATATGACTTTCCTACCTGTCGGGCGCCCTTGACCAAAAGAGCCTTGTTAGGCGACGAGGCAAGCCAAGATTCAAACTGTGCTTTCGCTTTTCTCTGTAGCATAAGCGCACCCCTTATTACGTGCTGTTTTAGCACTAGAATACACTTTTCCGTGATTGAATGATGGTCGATTCGACACTTTTCCGAATTATTGAGATGTCTATTACGACACTTTTCCGTAATTTTACACGGCTAAGTTCGACACTTATCCGAATAAAGGTCGAATATTCGCCGAGCAATCAAGCGTCGCTTGCACGTCATTTCGCAGGCGGCGCTTGATTTCTGTCCGCGCGCTGATAGACTCCATCGTGCCCGCAAGGAGCGGGCGCGTTTTATCCAGAGTCGGGGTAGAGAATTGGCTCCACGATCCCGACGCCAACCGGCCAAGAGGCACGGTGGCCCTGCCAACATCGATGAAAGGAGTCCGTATGGACAATTTCTCCGTGCGCATCGAGCGCAATTTCCACAACCTGGTCGTCAAGCCAAAACGAATGCATCTTCTGGATAAGCCGAACGGCTATGCCTCGGCCATGGTCAAGAGCAGTCTCTCCCACCAGATGCGCTTTACCGTGCAGATGCTCGAGGAAGAGTTCTGCGCCGCTGGTGACCCGCACGTACTGCAGATCAAGCTGCTCGGAGATGACTCGCGTGAGCCGTCTAGCTAGAAGCTGTTTGCCGACGGCAAGTGCGTTGCGGACGGACCCGGTGCCTTTGCCCGCGAGTGCTTCTGCGAGGATGCCGAGGCGTTTTTGGACTTGTGCCGCGACGCCGTACGCGCGGCTGGGTTGCGCCAGTGGAGCCAGAGGGAGTACGAACTGCTGAACGCCGCGCGTGGGGTTGCTATGGCGTAAGCGAGAGATCTCAGCAGTGGTTGCGTCTGCTGGTTGGCTTCTTGACTTCCTTCACGACAGCTCCTTCATCAGTCTCTCATGCTCATTGGAGGTAATAAGGCCCTCGGCTTGAGCGTGCTTGGTTGCCTCGATGAGGCGTTCGGTCATAACGGACCCCTTACAAGCCTCAATCGCATCGGCAACGCATTGAGAAGGGATTCCTTCATAGAACGTCGTTTTCGCATTCTCTGGAGCGGGCACTGTTTTTACCCAAGCTGGCAGTTTGCGGCGAATACGCTTTGGTGTTGCCACGGTCACGGCACGAGGATCAACAAGTGCAAGTGCGTGCATAGACAGCACTGATTCGCCCCACAGGAAACCCTCGTCACCAACAAGAGCCACTGCCTCCGCAAAGACGTCACGGGGCGTCGGAACCCATTGGGTGAGCTTGTACACCCCATGTCCTCGGCGCATCAATTTCCCAGTGGCACACCATCGGCTCAGTTCTCCAGTGGTTACGCCAATCTCGCGTGCCTGCGCAGCAGTCACGATGCCGTAGCCATCTGCCGCCAGTTCGAATATTTCATCAAAGTGTTTCATGTCAAAAGACTAACACTTTTGTATGTCTTTTGACATAGACATGGTCTTAATCAAGCATTAGAGATCTATTTAAATTCGTATAGCATTGCAATCGCCCACTCTGAATTCGAAGCCCGCGCCAACAGCGTGCGGAACTAAAAAATACCGGCAAGAACGATATCGAATGAAATCGCTCCCGCTGGCGTATATCTTACCATATAAACGAACACGTGTTCGTTCTCATCAATTATCGATTTATCACACGCCCGCTTTAGCCGCTGTCCGCGCGAATCGTCTAGCCGATAGCTCTTCGCCGACAGCGCGTGCATCGCAAGCGGCTCGGGCACCTTTGCCCGCGAGTGCTTCTGCGAGAGCGCCGAGGTGTTCCTGGACCTGCGTCGCGACGCCGTACGCGCGGCCTAGCTGCGCCAGTGGAGCCAGAGGGAGTACGAGCTGCTGAGTGCTTCGCGTGGGATTGCGATAGTGTAGGCGAACTCGCGTACCGTTAAGTCTGCAAAGCACTAAACGCACCCACTCGACTCCCTACCCCGCATCCAGGTGGCTAAGAAACAAGCTGGAGATTAAGGCAGCAATCGAATACCCAATAAGAGGGGGCACTAAAGATGGTTCTTCAGCGCCCCCTCAATACTTACGAGCGATATGTCGTCTTTACGTTGTAGAAGAAGTCAGGTTCCCAAATGGCTTCGAAGTGCTTCTCGGCACAATCGATCTTACCTTGCTCGGTCGGACGCGTATGGATGTCGTTGTTTCCGCCGCCCTTAGTCTCGGTAACAAAATACACGCGATGCTCGCCCTCGATCTCTTGCACGTAAGCCCAATCGGGGTTGTAGGCTCCTAACGGCGTGTCGATCTTAAAGCTGCTCGGCAGCTTGGCAAACACCTTGATCTCCTCGGCCTGATCAAGCTCAACGGCAAACGGCTTCTCAACCGACGACGAATCGTAGACAACGTAGTTGTATAGACTCTTGTGGTGCGCGGACTCCCAAGCGTTCTGGCCAACATAGGCCTTAAGATCGCCAGGGTCCAGGTCTTTCATCGTGTACCAATCTTCCTCGGGCAGCTTGGTGTACTTAATGCCCTTGGCAATTGCCACAGCCTTAACCTTGTTCACCTTAGAAGCCACCTGGGCTAGAAACAGCGCGGGATTGAGAGCAAACTCGTCATAGCGACCACAGCCTTCCAAAATGCGCTTGATGGTAGCGCGGGTAAGACCGACGGCATCCTGCAGCTCCGCGATAGGATCAGGCAAGTCGTACACTGCGCGACCCGCCGTTCGCACGAGCGCGGTCGAGCGCGCCTCGGCATTCACGCCAGCGGTATCCACCGTTAGGTCTGCATGAGTGCTCAAAATTTCAGGCGCCTTTACCTTGGGCATCTTGGCAATCTCCTCGCACGCATCCTCGACCAGCTTTTCGGAGTCCACATCGACCTCAAAGCGTGTGCGCTTGCGAATGCGCTCCCAAAGCTCCTGGAAAGCAGGGTCGGCAGTCACATCCTTGCAGAGCTTAACCTCAACCTCCTTGGCCTTGTCGCGAATCTGCAGCTTTTGAGCCTTCTTGAGGATAATGCGCTCCACCTCGGTCTTAACGTTTTCCAGACCCTCGGGAACAGGGACACTACCCTGCTCGGCCGCCTGCTTGAGCTCGGGTGTAATCTTGCCCTTATCATCGATGAGCCCCTGGTCCTTAAACGAGTCAAAGACGGCCTTAGACTTCTGGAAGCCCAAGAGCTCCTCAGTTCCGTCCTCGCGTTCCACCACGACATTCGAGAAAGACTCAGCGGTGAGAATGCCAAACTTGTAGCCATCCTCTTCAAACTCAGATTGCAAGCCATTGGCAAACGAATCATAGCTCTCGTTTGCGATGACGGTCAGCACGTTCACGCCTTCGTCGTAGCAGCGCTCACCATCCTGATTTACGCACAAACGAAGACCGCGACCGATTTTCTGGCGCTTAGTCAGCTTGTCCTTGGTCTCCACCAGCGTGCAGATCTGGAACACGTTAGGGTTATCCCAGCCCTCCTTAAGGGCGGAGTGGCTCCAGATAAACTGAATACGTTTCTTTGCACGCGTCTCGTCGTCATCACCATCAGTGGGAAAGGAGAGCAGCGTCTCTTTGTCCCGCATAATGGTCTCGAAAGTCGAAATATCAGCAGCCGAGGACGCCGCATCGGTCGTATTCTTTAAGCGTCCCTTACCGTCCTGCGAGAAGTAGCCCGAATGCACCGCAGAGGCATCCGTATCCAGCGTTACGCCAGCTTCGGCATAGCGCTTGCGCCACTTAGGCGAATTCACCGCTGCGGCATATTCCTCCTCGAACATCTGCGCATACTCGCCGTTTCGCACCGGATCATACAGGCGGTACTTCTCAACCTTGTCGATAAAGAACAGCGAAAGTACCTTGATGCCGCGCGGGGCAAGCTCGAGCTGACGCTGCAGATGGTCCTCGATGGTGCTCTTGATTTGTGCGCGCTTGATAGCTTCGGCCGCAACATCACCAACGGCCTGACCGAGCTCGATGCGTTCGCCGTTCTGGAACTCGACCCATTCGTCGCCGGCAGCGGCGGAGATGTTGTTCACAATCCAGCCGGCCTCATAATCGGCATTCTCGCCGCTCTTGTTAAACAGGTTGTCACCCGTCTTGACGTTTACCTTTTTGCGCTTCTGAGAACCATCCTTCTGACGCACATCAATTGTCAGCTTAGCCGTAATGGGCGAGGCGATCTTTGTAGACTCAAGCCTCACGTACGAGCCATTCAGGTCCTCCTGCGAGAGCACCGAATCGACGGTGATGCCCTTGACCAGTCCACGCTGAAAGGCGTCGACAGGCGTCAAGCGATAAACCTTGTTATATGCCTCCTTGTGGGTTGCCGAATAACGCAACACGAACAGCGGATTCAGGCTTCGAATAGCCTTTTTTCGTTTAGCAGTAGAGTCAACGCTCTGCGGCTCGTCGATGATGACAATGGGGTTGCATGAGCTTACAAGCTCGCGCGGACTTTGTCCGCCGATGAGCCTTTCGCTCGGACGATGGAACAAGTTGCGCTTGTCCCGACCACCGGTGGGCCCGGCGATCTCATCGTCATCGAAGTCGTTATCTTTGTCGAAGGCACCGATATTAATGATCATCACTTGGATGGAGCTCGAGGTGGCAAAGCTGCCCACCGGCCCCATGTCTTTGGAGTCATAGACAAAGCACTCGAGCGGCGTCTTGTCATAGAGCATATCGAAGTGCTTCTTGGTGCTCTCGAAGCTCTTCTTAACGCCCTCGCGAATGGCAACACTCGGCACCACGATAATGAACTTGGTCAGCCCATAGCGACGATTGAGCTCGTAGATGGTGCGAATATAGACATAGGTCTTGCCTGTGCCCGTTTCCATTTCGACGGTAAAATCGCGCAGATGTCCGTCAGTAGCAACGCTCGACGGAGCGAGCGCGTTGCCTTCTTGGATCACATGCAGGTTACGCTCAAGCTGGGCCGCCGAGAGTCGAAGGCCGTTGGCATGGCCCACCTGGACGACCTGACCCTCATAGAGGCCGGTACCCATCTCCGCAACGAAGTCAGAGTCCATAAACTCCTGGCCTCGAAACAAATCACAGACGGCGTTGACAGCCTCGACCTGGTGCTCCTGATCAGCGGAATATTTAATTTCCAAAGCCATGCGTTACACCGTCCTCAGCTGTACCTCGTAGCCGGCACGCTCCTCCACGCGCCTAAACGCCTGGACGGCATTGAGCTTGAGCGTATCAGTAAGAATCGAGTCGCGCATGAGTACACGGCGCGGCTCCATGTCGGCAATAGCATCGAGCACTTCCATGGTAAGGCCGTCCGCCAGACAGCACACAAGCTCGCCACAGGCGACAGAATATACGGGGTAGCCGGCGACTTCCTCCTTCTCGACGGGAAGCGTGAGCTCGAGTCCCCATTTGAGCATCATCTCAAAGACGATATCCATATCGGAGCGATCAGGCTTCACCACATCAAGCACGAGCTGCCCAGGCTGAGGCTTTTCGATGCCGGAATTGTCGAGCGAAAACACACGGAAACCGATGTCAGGCAGTTTCTTAGGTTCCTCGCCGAGTTTAGGTTGAACGTTAGACTCCTCTATCTCAGTCTTAATCTTTTTGCCAGCACGACGGATGCGCTCCTCGCCAATGTCACAGAGCGTCGCATAACCGTCTTTGCAAGCATCGCGGCCTGGTTCATTTGGTTCAGGAAGCTGAACCATGATGTACCTACGATTACCGCCGTCTTTAGCATTTAAATTCATGGCTGCATGTGCAGTAGTCGCAGAACCCGAGAAAAAGTCCACAACAATGCAGTCTTGGCTGGTATACAGTTCGAGACACCTTTCCAGCAGCTTAACTGGCTTCGGGTAGTCAAAGTATTTCTTGCCGTCAAACATCTTTGCTAATTTTTGAGTGGCGGCCTGGGAATGATCAACTTCCTCGTACTTCCAAATTGTCATCGGAGTAACGCCGGTCTTGCGCAATTCAGAAAGAAAGCGCTTCATTGCGGGAACATTATCTCCTTTTGGGCCAAACCATATTCGGTTGTCCTGGAGCCTTTCCCGAAACGCAGTTCGGGAAAGGCTCCAGCTGCGCCCAGCTGGAGGCTTTACAAGACGCCCGGAGGGCGTCTTTATCTCGTAAATATTCTCTTCAACTGCAGGGCCGACTGACAAATCGCTCGCTTTCCAAACCCCTCGTGGATCATTGTCTGGGTTTGAATATCGGTTGTTCGCTTCGTCACTTCTTGCAATACCGTTGCAAATCGCATTTTCTACGTTCTTTGCATAGCAAAGAACGTAGTCATGAGACGGAGAAAAATGCTTCATTAGATTGATGGGAGAATATGCTCTTTCCCATACAACCTGGGCTAGAAAATTAGTCTCGCCGAACACCTCATCACAAATGATACGTAGGTTACGGTCCTCATTGTCATCAATACTAATGAAGATAACACCATCGTCACTCAGCAGTTCGCGCGCCAGCCTCAACCTAGGATACATCATCGAGCACCAATCGCTGTGGTAGCGACCGCTTGTATCGGCGTTGGACTGGTTGGCCAACCCTGCCTGCTTCTTGTAGTTTTCGATCGTGTCGCCGAACTTGTCTTTGTAGACGAAATCCTTACCCGTGTTATAGGGGGGATCGATATAGATCATCTTGACCTTGCCGTGATAGCCGCTCTGCAGCAGTTTCAGCACCTCAAGATTATCGCCTTCGATATAGATGTTGTCGGAGTCAAAGCTGCCGTCCTCGCCATCGCGGCCACGGCTCTTCTCAACACAAGGACGCAGCGTGGCAGTGCTCGGCGTCTGCGACTGACGAATGGCATCCATCTTGCCAGGCCAGGTAAAGGCGTAGCGCTCCTGGCCCTCGTCGACCTCGTCACCAAGCTCCAAGCGCAGCTTATCAAAGTCGATACCGCTCTCGGTGAATACCTCGGGCATCAACTCTTTGAGCTGCGCCAGGCGGTCTTCCACGAGGTCTTCGGACTCGAGGTTCATCTTCTCGATCTCAGCCATTGCAGATCTCCTTTATCTCGTCGGTTGTCTGACCGAGCTCCCTTTCCAGCTTTTTGAGTTCCATGCGTAGGCGCGCAGATTCGTTCAGGGTCAATTCCCGATCGCGACGGCGTCGCTTGGTATCCTCAACTTGCGAGGCGAGCACATCTCTCCGCGCCACCAACCCCTCCAGACGCTCATAATCCTGTTCCGCGCACGTCGGAAAGAATCCTAGAGAAGGCACCGCGCGTGAAAGTCGCACTGCCCAGGCAATGCCGCGCAGATAGACCAGAAGATTCACCTGTGGCAATCGCTCAAACGCGAGTGCATCCAAAAACGGTGTATACCGTGTGTCACCAGGATCGAATGCCCCCGTTGACTCAACGTCATCAATCACCATGGCACCCTGCTCAGCAAGGCTCTTACGCGTCGTTGCCAGCGAAATGCAAGCCTCGTCCTCGCCGCCAAACAGAATCACTGTCGGATTGGGGAAACACTTGTGGACGAGCCTTGCCACCTCGGCATAAGCCGCCCCACGAGACAGCTCGCATCGAAGGATGAGCACGCTTTGAATATCGTGTTCATCATCTTGAACAGGTGTGATGCGCGTCGTGGACTTTTGCACGGTGGCAAAGTGCATAAGCGCAGCTACACGATCGAGCACTTTCTGCTCGGTCTTTGTAAGCTGAGCTTGGCGCGTGAGCACCGTCTTGGGTATGCGTCTATCGCCCGCCAGAGCGGCATCGGGCAAACAGAACACGTCGTTCCAGTCAAAACCTCTCATCGCAGCACCGCAAAACTGATTAGCGAGTAATCGTCGAAGCCAAGACTTGTGCCCGTTCCCACTTCGCCCAGCGAGAACAGGCTCTCAATGCCCTTGTCCTGCTGCACGCCGCTAATGGTGGCAACCACTTTGTCCAAGAGCTCGGTATAAGCGCCCATACGCTCGCCGTCGCGCGTCTGGCGGTTAAAGTCGCGACACAGCTCCGCAATTGGCTCGGATTCGCCCGCGCAACAGGCGCGCATCATATCGAGCGCATGCTTGGGCTGCGTATGTTTGGTCATCACATCGCCGTCGGCCGATACGTACACCACGTAATACGGGAAGGTAGGATTCGTGTCCTTGGGGTTCGCATTCTCATCGTTTTGCGCCAAACAGAACACCACGCCCGGCGCCACGGAATCACGCAGTTCATCGGGAATGCGCGCCACCGCATGCATACCAGCCGGCGAATTTTCCAAAAGACCCGGGTGTTCCTTTTCGTAGCGCTGCAATTCAACACGAAAATCATCGAAGGCGAAGTCGGTGATCGAGATGCCGCCTGAAATATCCTCCAGGTCCAGCACCTCGCTCTTGAGCTGCTGAAGTTGCTGGCGACGATACTTGAGGTCGTTCATCTCGCCCGTTGCTTTGGACTCCAGCACGTTCTCCTCGCCGGTGGCCGAGGCGTCGAGCAAGGCCATACGACCCTTTACGCGACTCTCGAGCTGAATGTACTCATCGAGTGCGATGTCGGGCCAAAAGTCCACCAACTGAATTTGCGTGTTGGTGGAGCCCAAACGGTCGATACGACCAAAGCGCTGGATAATGCGCACCGGATTCCAGTGAATGTCATAGTTGACGAGACAGTCGCAGTCCTGAAGATTTTGGCCCTCGGAGATGCAGTCCGTGGCAAAGACAACATCGATTTCGCCTGCAGCGAGAGACGCCTCGGGCAGCTCCTTGGAGCGTGGGCTAAAGTACGCCAGAATGTTCTCGAAGGTGGTGCGGCGCAGCTTAAGCGAGTAGGTGCGATTTGCGCTGCCGGCAACCTCGGCGCACTCGAGGCCGAGTTCGTTCTTAAGGCGAGGCGATAGCTGCTCAAATAGATAGTCCGCCGTGTCCGCAAATGCCGTGAATACGAGCACTTTGCGGTTGCCGGGGTTGTAGGGGTTATTGACCTTATCGACTATGAACTTGTAGAGCTCATCCAACTTAGCGTCTCGCTCGGGCGTTACGGCATTGGCATAGTCGAGCAGACGGCGCAACACGGTGATATCAAAGTCCAGATCGCTGCCCAGACGCAAGGCATCGATATCGCGCAGGTCAACGCGCACCTTGCCACCGCGCTCGATTTCCTCGGCATCATCGTCGTCCATGCCATCCTCGATGCCCGCCGCATCATAGCTGCCCGCTCCCATAGCCGCAGGATCATTGAGCTGTGCGCGGAGCTCCTCGCATCCCGCCAGGATGCGCGAGAGCGTGATTCGGAAACTGTTAACCGAAGATTCCATTCGCTTGAGCACGTTTACGCGCATAAGGTTGGCAACAGCACCCGTACGGTGAACCTGGCTCTCAAAGTCCTTGCCCCAGGTGTCGCCGTAACGATCCTCGTACTTACGGCGCTTATCGCTGCGTACATAAGAAAGCAGCTGATACTGCGCAAACGTGAGCTGAGCGATCATGTCATTGAGCTCAGCAATAGGCGGAAGCTCCCCTGCCAAATCGATTGGTGTGGTAATAGAGAGGGGCTTGCGACGCTGCGGGAACGTACCCGAAGCGGCGCCATAGTACTTAGAGATATGCTTACGGCTGCGCGCGATGGTAAGCACGTCGAGCAGTTTAAAGTAATCGGCGTTGACGGCATTGACAAAGCTCTCGGTGGTGCGCTCGGCATCGTCGAGCTTGCTCCACTCGTTGAAGCGCGCTTGTGCCGTACGGCACACCTGAGTAATCGACTCAATACCATCAGTATCCGCCAGATACGCATCATCGCCCTCGGTGATGAGCTCAATCTGGTTGCGGAGGTCCAGCAGGCGATTGTTCACAGGCGTAGCCGAGAGCATCAGCACCTTGGTGCGCCGTCCACTCTTAATTACGTCCTCGATAAGTCGCGTGTAGCGGTCTTTTTTCTCGGAATCCGTGCTCTTGTTACGGAAGTTATGACTCTCATCGATCACCAACAGATCGTAGTGGCCCCAGCGAAGGTGTTCCAGGTCCACATCACCACTCGTGCCCGTATAACGGGACAGGTCGGTGTGGTTGAGCACCGTGTAGCTGAAGCGGTCGTCGGCCAGCGGGTTGCGCTCGTCGTTGTCCTGCGTCCACAGGGTCCAGTTGTCCCGCAGGCGCTTCGGGCACAGCACGAGGATGCGGTCGTTGCGCTCCTGGTAGTACTTCATGACGGCGAGCGCCTCGTAGGTCTTACCCAGGCCGACGCTATCGGCGATGATGCAGCCCTTGTACTTCTCGAGCTTACGGATGGCGCCCACCACGGCGTCCTTTTGGAAGTCGTAAAGCTTGTTCCAGACGACGGACTCCTCGAACTTAAGGCCGGGCCTCAAGTCGTTGTCTTCGTCGGAAAGGTAATCGCGGAACAAGTGGTAAAGCGTGAGGAAATAAACGAACTCGGGCGGATTCTCGCGATAGAGTGTGCCTACCTGCGCCGCCACCTCATCGGTAACATCGGCGACCATCGCAGGCTTATCCCAGACGGACTCAACCATCGCCTTTAGGCCGGCAGCTTCCGTCGCGCCCTCGTAGTGGCTTACGCCCATTACGGTGTTGGGGCGGCGCTCGTAACCAAGTCCTTCCTGGGTAAAGTCAGCAGCGGCACCCATGAAAGCATGGTCGTCGCCATTGGGGTTCTCGACTATATAGGTGCCTCCGGGCTGAATTGCCCCGTTCATCTTGGCAGATTGAAACTCGCACTTAGCGCGCACCCATTCGGCGCACTCACGGGCAATGGCGCGTTGATTGAGATTGTTGCGCAGCGTGAGCTCGAGGCCCAAGCCGCCCACGCCACGCTCGCGCGAGCATTGCGATATGGCAAACTGGCGCGGGTCTTTGTCGGAAGCCATGCGCTTAACGAACGTGGGCTCGCTAAAGAGAAAGCGCACTGAGTCAACTTTCCCCAGCTCTTCTTTGAGCTCGGAGAAAGCAAAGACCGTAAAGTAACTGCTAATGATTGAAAGCTTGGCGCCCTCATCGATGGATTTAGCGAGCGCGTCCCCCAGACGATTGCGTCCGACGTTATCGAGAAACTCCATCAGCACACCGTCCGAAAGACGGCGGGCCAAGCTATTTCATAATTGACCGAGAGGGAACGCCCGTTTCGAAGCGCCCCCCCCCGAAGTTTATCCGCAGGTATATCCACGAAGTACACTCCAGGTTTAATTGCTATCGTCTCAGGACGCAGAGGCCCCTTGCTAAAACTTTATCCATTTTCCCCTAACTATAGAGGAGCGTCGGGACAATTTCGGCAAGCGGGTTATCTTTACGACCTCAATTATTAGTTGCGCAATTAATAGGCATCGTTCATGTACTTCGTGGATGCTTCCGTATAAGCCCAAATAAACGTCCCAAATGAGCGCTGTACCACGTATCTGCTCCGATTTGCTCAGACCCGTCACTCGCAACACCCAGCTTCTAATAAGCTAGCACAAGTTACGCAAATACATTCGAGACGCCGATTCGGCGGATTGAATAGGGCAACCCACAAAAAGCGAAAGCATAAGCAAAGTGGAAAAGACTGCAGCCATCAAGCATGTCGTGCTCCTACAGATAGGCCGCAACATCCCAAGCAGTGATAATCCCAAGAACCTTCTCGCTGGGCTTACCGCTATGCGTGATAAACACCATGCCAACGCGGTCAGCACGGCGCATCGCCACCGTGAACATCTCCGCAACCTCTGCGAGCGTTATCGTACGTGGCACGAACCTAAACGATTCAGAGACATGAGCGTCCACTGGGAGCAGCTCGGCAAGCGAAGAGAATGTCGTCTCGTCATCAATGCAGACAATCTCTTCACCGTATAGGTAGGAGAGCAGTGTATTCTCGCTGAACACACCGCGAACGATGCCATCCTCCAGGATAGGTACGTGGGTGTAGCATTTTTCCGCCATCTCGCGCAGAACGGGTCTCACGCAGTCCTCCGCAGTTGCCGAAAACACATTCTGCATGGACACGGCGTGGTCGATTGCCTTGGGAGGATTCTCGACCGCCGCAAGCGTATTGCGCAGGAGGGTCAGCAGCGAGTCGCTCTGCTCAACGGCGTAGGCACCATCGACGCTCTCCTGGTGCGAGAGCAGATTGCGTACTTCGGCACAGTACTTGAGGGCGCCGGCTACACTCCTGAAAGCTCTACCGGGATTTCTGCCAAGCCAAGCCACAGGACCGTGTTTTTCCGGCACGTCATAATGCTCACGGATACACCCCTCGAGCCTTCTATAGAGATCAAGGAACTCGCTCGCATTGTCGCTTTTGCCCATACCGAAACCTCCTGCAAAAATAGCTTCGGGACGCATTCGCGCAGCTAAACAGGCGCAATTATACGTGTGATATCAAGCGCCCTGCATTCGGTCTCGACAAGCGGCATCGAACGCAGGCTTATCGGCATGGGTGCCCGTAGGAAAGCCCATACGGCTGACGTGCCTCGACCGTCAATCGGCCTCGTACTACCGCTAATCCGTTCCGTCCCAGCAGGTCACACAACGGTGAGATAATGCCCGCGACTATTAACGTAAGCAAGGAGCACGCTATGGCAGATAACGAGATCAAACCCTCGACTGACGTCGACCGAGAGGGACTCGTGGCAAAACAGCTCGCATCGACCAAAATCCACCTCGCGCTCACCCAGGAGCGGGTGGACGTCTCCGGCGCCATCAAGCTACCGCTCGAGCGAATTCCCCAGCTCGGCGTGGCGTTCGCCTCGCTCCCCTCGATGTTCCGCACCGTCACTAACACGGTGAGCGTACCCACGCTGCTCCAGGCGACTGACAAGTTTGGAAACCCACTCGATCCGTCAATACTCTACTCGTTCAAGGACGGCAGCGGTCTCACAGGGGGCTACCGCGACGCAGTCAAGGGCTTTGGACAGGCGCGCTTCCACGTAGTCGAGGGCGACATCGCCACAAGCGTCACTCAAGTGCCCTACGACCCGACGTCGTTGTTCATGGCAGCCGCAATCGCGCAGATAAACCAAAAGCTCGACTCCATCCAGGAGTCCGTCGACGAGATGTTCGAATACATGCGTCAGCGCGACAAGGCCAACATGCGCGGCAACCTCAAGACACTTGCAGACATCCTCAACGGTTACGGCCTCAACTATGGCAACGCCACCTACATGGCAAACGCCCATATGAAGGTGCTCGACATCAAGCAGTCGTCCGCGCAGGACATGGAACTCTTCCGCTCGCAGGCGCAGGCGGATCTGAAAAAGAAAGGGTTCATCGAGGTGCGAGACGGCTTGAGTAGACGCCTCGACAAGGTGCTCGACTACCTCAAAGACTGCCAGCTCGCCACCTACATCCACGCATTCTCGCTGTTCCTCGAACCCATGCTCGCCCAGAACTTCGAGCCCGCAAAGCTCGCGGACGCCGTCGCGAAGATCGAGGCGGACTCGCTCGCGTACCGCGAACTCTATACCGAGTGCTACAACGCACTCGAAGCGGGAACTGCCGACACCGTCGATTCGGCGCTGCTGGGCGGTATTGCATCCGCTGGCAAGTTGCTAGGGCATGCCATCGCAAAGACCCCCGTGGGCGAACATACGCTCATTGACGAGGCGCTCGAGGGTGCAGGAGAGGACATCGGCAGGTTCAACGACAGGCAATCCGTGAAACTCCTCGAGAAGCTCCATCAGGCAAAGACGCCCGACGTCGCGCCGTTCAAGCAGAGCGTAAAGGAGATCGATACCCTCTACAACCGCCCCACGCAGATCGCCGTGGACGCCGAGAACGTCTACATCCTGCCTGGCAAGCAGCAGGAAGAGTAGCGATACGCGACAGGCACGCGCCATGCAGACAGCTAACGCCCCCTACCTCCCCTCCGCTTTCAGCTTCAGCAGCAGGTCACTCAGCTCGGGGCACTTGCTGGAAAGGCACGTCTGGGTTCGCTCGCCCATCCCCCATCGTTGGCGGATCTCCTGGGCGCGCGGGCTCACGTGGTAGTTCCCGTCCATCACCTGCTTGAGCAACTTGGCGGTCACGCGCGCATCGGCTAAGGCGCTGTGGGCGTGGCCCGTCGACTCGTCAAACTCGATGCCAAACCACGTCGCTGCGTCGCTCAAAGAGACGCGCCCGTGGCTGCCCACGTCCATAATCGAGGTGTAAAACGCCTGCAGGTCGGCCCAGTCCGTAGGAAATGCGGAAAGGTCGATACGCTTTGCCCAGCACTCGATCAAAAGCTGTCGACGGTCCGCCCCGCTCCAGCAAACCACCTGGGCGGAGTAGCGACCAATCCAATCGCTGAGCCTTTTGATCACCACATAGAGCGGATCGGCCATCGCGGTGTCCACGGCCGATATCCCCGTAAGCTCGCGAACGGGAAACGCAACGCCTTCGGTAAATTCCGTCTGCACAAACTGCGAGAACTCGCCCATAACGTTGCCGTGGTAATCGAGCTTGACGGCGCCGACCTCAATAATCTCATTGCGCAGCCCACGGCGCTGGCGCTGCTTTGGCACCGGCGCAAACTCAAAGTCCAGCACAATCTGGCGCGCAAAGTTCGTCGTATCGATAGCCGAGATACACGGCGTCTTTTCAGCCGACACGGTTAGGGCCTTTCTCCGTCAACTGCCGCTCGTTACATAAGCGGCTACATTGCCGTAAGGATAGGCGCTCGTGCGGACATGAAAGCGGGGCGCAATACCATGCGCTGGTCGCACGCCATGCAGACGGCCCCAAGAGAATCGCCCGCTCTATTCAAATGCATGAAAAAGATTTAGGCCCGGTGACTTGAATCAGCGGTCATCCCGGGCCCATCAGAGCTCGTAGAGCTCTTGGTTGCTTTGGTCTCGCTCTTCACGGCGCTTATCGAACTTTCCGAGGCACTCAAGCAGCATTCGAAGCATAACAAGTCGCTGCCATTAAGGCACTGACCTCTTGACCAAGCAACGGCGCTGCCCAGCTATCACCCTTGGGCTGCCGTCAACTTTATTCTATCCGCGAGCATCTGGTTTACCAAATGGATTTTCGGTAAAGGAAGCACGGCACGCCCGCAAAACCACTACGCCCCAAGTGCCGCCATGGGAATCACCGCCACGCCGTCGTCGCGTGTGTAGGCAATGCTCCCCTTTCCAACCACGACCGCCAAAAACGCCGGCGCGGCATTCTGGGCGGCAGGATTGGAGAGCACTTTCCTCTCCAGCGCCTTGAGATTTCTCGCTCCATCGTCTGCTTTCGCATCACTCAGCTTGACCTCGATGGCTCCCCAGCGCCCGTCGTGCTCAACGATCAGATCGACCTCAAGGCCCTTCTCATCTCGGAAATAATGGACACTGTTGTCGACACCGCCGTAGGTTGAAAGGAACACGCGAACGCGGACCTTCGAGCGCGCGTACTGACTTGCCGTCTGTCGCGCAAGCTCGTCCGAAAGCCCAAGGTTTGCAGGCCAACCGCCCCTGCAGCCCCAGCGGGCGACGTCATCCTGCGAAATTACGCCATTCTCAATGTAGTTTTTACGCCATTTTCATTGAAGGTTTTACGCTTGGCATCCTTAGCGCGACCCATTCCGAGCATCACATCAGAGCGTGCTTGGTTATCTCCGCTCGCACATCTCGGCAAACGAAATCAGCTTGGTATCTCCCCTGCTCGCCGCAGCATCCTGACATCCTTGCGTAAAGCCACGCTTCGAGAAGATCACGTAGCTTTTATGCTGCCGCCTAAAGAGCTCGCTTCGGTGCACGAGCTTTTGCAGTACGTCTTCGCCCACCGATTCATTGCGCCATTTGCACTCCGCAAACAGCGCAGCGCCCTCGCCATCGTCAACAATCAAGTCGATTTCTTCCTGCGTATGCGTGCGATTATCCGTCCCCCACCAGCGTCCGACGCTCGCCGGAACCACATCGAGCTGGCCCGCGCGCGCGAGTTCGTACACGTATTGTCTGCATATAAGCTCAAAGACCGTACCCATGTAATCCGATACGTGCGGCTCAATGCGCTTATACGCCATCTCGGCCATATCGTTTTGAATTAGCCCGATGTTCTGCGGAACAAACTTGTACCAGAACCTAAACATCTGGTCGCTCAGCAGATACACGGCTCGCTTATTGCTCGTCTCGTTTAGGGGCAGCTCACGCTCGACAACCCCAAGCGACGCCAGCTTATCCACATAGCTCTTTACGTTGCTCGCAGGGATTCCCGTAGAGCTCGCAATCTCCGAGATCCTCGAGCGCCCCTGAGCAATTGCTTGCACGATCGCATCATATTGCTCGGGGTTGCGGCACTCTTGCAATAGCAGGTTACTCGGCTCCTCAAAGAGATAGCCCGTAGGAGTAAGAAAAAGACGTTTGATGTTGTCCTTGAGCGATACGGTAGAATCGACTTTCTCGATATATGCGGGAATGCCGCCCGTCATGCCATAGCAAACTGCAGCGTCTTCGCGACCCATGCTCTGCCACAGGCCGAGGGTCGTCGTAAAATCGAGCGGCATGATCTTAAACTGGGCCGTACGCCTACCGTATAGTGGGCTCTCGTAGCCCAACACCTGTTCCTCCATAAACGAAAGAGACGAGCCGCATAGGATCAGCATTAGCCTGGTCTCTTTGTATAAGTGGTCGATCTTGTCTTGCAGCAACGAGCTGATTTCGGGATTCGATTGGGCGAGATAGGGATACTCGTCAATCACGACAACCAAACGTTCCGTGCGAGCCATGGTGACCAATGCATCGAACGCTTCGTCAAAACTACGAAACGACACGCCTGCAGCACCAACCGAGCCTGCAAGTATCGCCTGGCTAAAGCCGTGCAGGTTTGCCTCCGCATTGGTACGACGAGCTTGAAAGTAAATAGCCTTCTTGCCTTGGATGAACTCTGTGATAAGGCGCGTTTTACCCACACGACGGCGGCCGTAAATCACAGGCATCTCAAAGGAGTCCGTGCCATACAGTCGATTGAGCTCGGACATTTCCGCTGTTCTTCCGACAAACATAGACCATCCTTCCTTTACGTTATAGCTAGCTATATTATACCTTCCTATAATATAGCTAGCTATAACGTAATTCGACAAGCGGCGCACGCAAAAGGGGCGGTACACCACCGTACGTGGACCGTTCCGGAAAATGTATCCCACTCTGGAGCCAAAAACTGGGCCGCAGTTTCCGCCAAGCATGCCATCCGGAAAACGCATCCCATTCTGAGCGCCAAATCCGGGACGCAGTTTCCACTCCAAACAAAGGGCCCCGGCTTTCGATGGAACCGGGGCCAAAGGCGCAACATATGCAGTTGGTGTTGAGCGCGAACAGCCCGTCAGCAATGGTCGTCTGCGCCCTACCCTACCCGCGGTGACGGGCGCGGCTGTACGGCGTATCCACCATGGGCAGATCTGGACGCAGCTTGCCGTCAAATGCGCGATAGGCGTTCTGTACGGCGGGCGCCGTGGGGATCGTTGCGATCTCGCCGATGCCCTTGCCGCCGTATGCCACGGGCAGCAGCTCATCCTTCTCCACGTAAATGGCGTGGATATCCGGAATCTCGGGCGCACGGAACAGCCCGAGCGTACCGTACCTTGCCTGGGGTACGCAGTCCTTGAGCGGCCAGTCCTCGGTAAGCGCATAGCCCATACCCATGAGTACGCCACCTTCGATCTGACCCTGGATGGAGATGGGGTTGACCACCTTGCCGGAATCGTGCGCGGCATAGACCTCGCTCACGCGGCCGTCATCATCCAAAATGACCACATGTGTGGCAAAGCCGTAGCAGATGTGGCTCTTGGGGTTGGGAACATCCGCACCCAGCTTGTCGGTCGGCTCCAGGTACACGTAGCCAAACTCGCATCCCTCGAGCGCCTTGATGGCTGCCGCGGGATCCTGAGGATGCACGCCCTGGCCGGCGACGAGCTCCTGCGTGTGCAGCTGATAGGCGCGACCGTCGTCGTACTCGATCTTGACGCCGTCGCCATGCGCGCTCACCGGGGCGGTAGGCGCAGGCTTGCCGGCCTCGATGCCGACCATGGCATCGCGCAGCAGGAAGGCGGCGCCGCGCACGGCCTCGCCGGTCACGACCGTCTGACGCGAGCCAGACGTGGTGCCGGAGTCGGGAGCGTTCTCGGTGGAGCACTCGCCGTTGGCAATGCAGCTCAGCGGCAGACCGCAGGCCTCGGCAACGTCCTGCAAAAAGACGGTGTTGCAGCCCTGGCCGATGTCGGACGTGGCGGCATAGACCACAGCCACGCCGTTCTCGATGCGGATCTTGCAGCGGCCGGCATCGGGCAGGCCCACGCCCACGCCGGCGTTCTTCATGGCGCAGGCGATACCGGCGTGTCCGGGATGCGCATAGTAGGCATCCTTGACCTCGAGCAGCGTCTCCTTCAGCGCCGTGGAGCAATCGGCGATCTGGCCGTTGGGCAAAACCTCACCCGGCTCGATGGCATTACGGTAACGAATCTCCCACGGATCCAGGCCGACCTTCTCTGCCAGCAGGTCGATCAGGCTCTCGAGCGCAAACTCGGACTGGCAAACGCCAAAGCCGCGGTACGCGCCGGCGGGCGGGTTGTTGGTGTAGTAGCCAAAGCCGCGAATGTCAGTGTTCTGGTACTTGTAGGGGCCGACGGCATGCGTGCAGGCACGCTCGAGCACCGGACCGCACAGCGACGCATAGGCGCCGGTATCAAAATTGATCTCGCAATCCAGACCGGTAAAGTTGCCCTCGGCGTCGCAACCCAGTGTAAAGGTGCCGTCCATGGCGTGGCGCTTGGGATGGAAAGCGAGCGACTCGGCACGCGTGAGCTTGCACTTCACAGGACGCTGGAACTTATATGCGGCGAGCGCGGCCAGGTGCTGGATGGACACGTCCTCCTTACCGCCAAAGCCGCCGCCCACGAGCATGGTCTCGACGACCACGCGCTCGGGCTCGTTGTCCCAGCCAAACATGTGGGCACACTCTTTACGCGTGTCGTAGGCACCCTGGTCGGTCGACTGCACCTTGACGCCGTTCTTGTACGGAAAGGCAACGGCGCACTCGGGCTCCAAGAAGGCATGCTCGGTAAAGGGCGTGGTAAAGCGCTGCGTCACGGTGAACGCGCTTTCGGCCAGCGCCTTGGCGGCGTCGCCGCGCGTCACGTGACGGCTCTGGCACACGTTGTCCTTGAGCTCCACCGTGTTGCCAAAGGCAAAGAAGCTGTCATGCAGGCGCGGAGCGTCGGCGGCCCTGGCCTCGACAATGTTGCGCACAGGCTCCAGCGGCTCGTAGTCAATCTTTACGAGCTTCTTGGCCTTCTCGAGCGTCGCCTCGTCCTCGGCGACCACCAGCACGATTGCATCGCCCACGCAGCGGGTGATATCGCCCTGGGCGATCATGACATCCCAGTCCTGGATAAGGTGGCCGACCTGGTTGACCGGCACGTCCTCGGCGCGCAGGATGCCCACCACGCCGGGCAGGGCCTCGGCCTTGGAAGTGTCGATGGAGAGCACGCGGGCGCGCGGATACTTGGAGCGCACCGCGCTGGCATAGGTCAAGCCCGGCTGATCGATCTCGTCGATATCGTCGGGATACTTGCCCTCGCCGAGCACCTTCTTGCGCACGTCGATACGGAAGGCGCGCTTGCCCACGCCGTAGTCATCGCCGCGCTCCAGGCCCTCGTCGATCTGCTTTTCGCCGCGGAGCACCGCGGCGGCCAGCGAGATGCCCTCGATGATCTTTTTGTAGCCGGTGCAGCGGCAGACGTTGCCACGGATGGCGTACTTGATCTGCTCCTCAGTGGGCTCGGGATCCTCGGCGATGAGCGCTGCACCCGCCATGACCATGCCGGGGATGCAGAAGCCGCACTGCACGGCGCCCACGGCGCCAAAGGCGTACACAAAGGCCTCGCGCACGTCCTCGGGCAGGCCCTCGACGGTCACGATGTTGCGACCGGCGGCAAGAGCGGTGGTCAGCACGCACGCCTTGACGGCCGCACCGTCCACATGGATGGTGCAGGTGCCGCAGGCGCCTTCGGAGCAGCCGTCCTTGGCGGAATGGATATGCAGGTCGTCGCGCAGGTAGCGCAGCAGCGGTTTGTTTTGGGTCGTCGTGCGCTCGACGCCGTTAACGGTAAAAGTGAATTCCTGTGCCATGGTGATTCCCTTCTACACGCCGGCGGCGATGCCAGTGCGGTCGTGGATGGCGCCATGTGGGCAGACGACGGCGCACATGCCGCACGACAGGCAGTCCACGCCGTCGATATGGGCGCAGTTGTCCTCGATGCGGATAGCGCCGGCAGGGCACTTTTTGGCGCACATGCCGCAACCGATGCAGCTCGTGTCGCAAATCTTGCGCGCAATGGCACCCTTATCAGTGTTGTTGCAGCGCACCAGAATGTTCTGGTAGCCGGGAACGAAGGCAATCACGCGCTGCGGGCACGCCATGCCGCACAGGCCACAGCCCGTGCACTTAGAACGATCCACGCGGGCGATGCCATCGACCAGTGCAATGGCGCCGTGGGAGCAGGCCGTGACGCAGGCGCCACAGCCAATGCAGCCTTCGCTGCAGCGGGCGTCGCCGCCTGCGGAGGTGCAACCGCTTCCGCAGGCAACGTAGGCCACGTTATGTTGAATGGATTTGGCCATAAGAGACTCGCCTATTTCTTAAGAAGATACGAATAGTTGTCGCGCACAGCCCTGATGGTCAGGCGGACAGCCTCGGGAAGGCCGGTGTTGACGGCATCGACCGAGACGGTGCGGACCGTGCCGGCGACGCGGACCTTAAAGTGATCCTCGTCCACGGCCAGGAAGCCCTCGTTCTCGGAGTTCTCCATGTCCTGCTCGCTCCAGAACAGGGTGAGCTTGTCCTTGTAGGGACGACCCTCCTGGTAGGGGCAGAACACGGCGCAGTTGCCGCACTCGTTGCACATGCCATCGACGTGGACGACCTGATGCTTGGCCAGGCCCGGCACCTTAATGGCAACGTTGGCGCGGTTGGGGCAGACGTCGCAGCAGACCTCGCACACCGAGCCGCAGCCCAGGCAGCGAGTCTTGGTGCAGTTGCGCTTGTCGCGACACAGCGACCCCTTGCGCTCGTAGCAGGTGTCCTCGCGACCGGTTTGCTCGTTGCAGTCGACGTACTTGTTAAAGTCCGCGCCGGCGATGGCACGGGCGACCTCGGCGGCATCGGCGATAGCCTCAACCACGGTGGCCGGACCGCGACGGCAATCGCCTGCAGCCCAGACGCCCTCGACGCCGGTGGAGGTGGCGGCAAGGCGGCCGCGACGGTCGTGTTCGACGCCCGCGGCATCGTACAGGCTGGAGTCGATGCCCTCGCCCACGGCGCAGATCACCGTGGTGGCGGGAAGCTCAACGGTCTCACCCGTGGCGACGGGGCTGCGACGACCGTTTGCATCCGGCTCGCCGAGCTCCATAACGTCGCAGGTCAGCACGGAGCCGTTGAGCGCCTTGGGCGCCAGCAGCTCGCAGAACTCAACGCCGTCGGCAAGAGCAAGATCGAGCTCTTCCTCGTCGGCGGGCATCTGCTTCTTGGTGCGGCGATACACCAGGCGCACGTTCTTCACGCCGGCCAGGCGCTTGGCCACGCGGGCCGCGTCCATGGCGGTGTTGCCGGCGCCAATGACCACGACGTCCTCGCCCAGCTCGAGTTTCTCGCCCTTCTTGGCGGCCTCGAGGAACTCCAGCACATCGAGCTCGGCACCCTCGCCCAAGCCCGCAGAGCCGGGCATCCAGGCACCGGTGGCCACGACCACGTCGGTAAAGCCTTGAGCCTTGAGTTCGTCGATGGAATCAACGCGAGCGTTGAGCTGCACCTTGGCGCCAAAGGCCAGGCAGAGCTCGGCATCGTGGGAGATATCGTCGCTCGCGATACGGAACTCGGGGATCACGTGACGGACCACGCCGCCGAGAGAGTCGCGGGCCTCGAAGATGGTGACGGGCACGCCGGCACGCGTCAGGAAGAACGCCGTCGCCAGGCCGGCCGGGCCGCCGCCGATAACGGCAACGTTGCGCTCGCCGTCGTTTGCGATGGCCTGGGCGCGCAGCTTGGGCAGCACGGCGGTCATGGCCTCGCGGGCGGCCTTGAACTTGCTGGCGCGGATCTGGGCGCCCTCGGGCTCGTAGAACGCACGCTCACAGGCACGACCGCAGGGATGCGGGCAGATGGTGCCGGTGATGAACGGCAGGGCGTTGCGCTCGATGATGATGTTGAGTGCGTCCTCGTAGCGGCCCTCGTCAACAGCCGCCAGGTAGGCGGGAATATCCTGCTGGATGGGGCAGCTCGTGCGGCACGGCGTGGTAAAGCAGTCGGAAAGCGGGCTCTTGCCGGCGACCTTGCGGTCGGGCAGCGGACGCAGCGGCTTCTTGTAGAGCGGGTTGGTAAGCGAATCGGTCTGGATCGCGGTCACGGCGTCGAGCGAAATGCCCTCAAACGGCTTGCCGTCCAGATCGGTAAACTCACCAGCCATCTGGCTAAAGCGCTCGTAGCCACCGGGCTTGAGCACGTCGGTCGCCAGGGTAACGGGCCAAATGCCGGCATCGTACAGGGCGCGGATGTTGTAGACCGTGGCACCGCCAGAGTAGCTGATGCGTAGTTTGCCATCGAACTGCTCGGTAATGCGGCGGGCAGCCTCGATGGTCAGCGAGAACAGCGAACGGCCCGACATGTACATCTCGGTGGAAGGCAGTTCGTTTCTCGTCACGTCGACGGGGAACGTGTTGGTCAGCTTGACGCCAAACTCCAGGCCGCGCTCGGCGCACAGGGCAATCAGGCGCTCGAACATAGGCACGGCATCGGCCCACTGCAGGTCCTCGCGGAAGTGCGTGTCATCGAAGACGATGTAGTCAAAGCCCAGCTCGTTGAGGCGCTGACGTGCAAACTCATAGCCCAGCAGCGTGGGGTTGCACTTGATGTAGGTGTTGAGGCCCTTCTCGGTGATCAGATAGGTCGCGATGCGCTCGATCTCGGCCGGCGGGCAGCCGTGCAGGGTGGACTCCGTGATGGAGTTGGACACGCGCGCCGGGATGGACTCGACAAACGCGGCGTCGACATGCTCAAACTTGTCCAGGTTGGCAAGCGCCCATGCGCGGCACTCATTCCAGACGTCAGAGCCGCTGGCGTCCTTCATGCCCTCGATGTAGGCATCGACCTTGGGGCTCTTAATGCCCTCGAGGTCATAACCCACGGACATGTTGAAGACAAAGCCGTCCGGGCTGCCCAGACCGTACTCGCGAGCGATGAGGTGGCAGGCAAACCATGCCTTCACATACTCGGCAAAGGCCTGCGGAACCTCGAGCTCGGTCGACCACTCGCAGTTGTAGCACTCGTCCTGCGCCACGATGCAGGGTTTGTTCACACACTTGGAAAGCTCCTCGCCGTCCATAACCTGAACGGTCTTGAGCTCAAAGAAGCGGGAGCCTGCCACGTAGGATGCCACGATGTTCTGGGCAAGCTGCGTATTGGGACCGGCGGCCGGGCCAAACGGGGTCTCGATGCGCTCGTCAAAAATGGGAAGCGCGCCCTCCTGGTTGGTCGTGACCATCTTGCGCACGCCAAAGATGGCGTCCTGGGTCTTGTGCTCCTCGATGATCCAGTTCATCAGCTGCGAAAACGGGATCGGCCTCATGATGTCGCTCATAATGAGCTCCTCTCTGTAACGCCCGGCGAGACCGCGCGGCGGGCGCAAATACGGTGTAGCGCTAGCACAGCGCCGGCGACCCCGCGGAGGCCGCCTATACGCGCGTCGGATGCGGCGAAACATCCGACGCGCGTGAATCTACTTGTAATTAGTAGGCGCGATCGTTGAGCGTGCTCCAAAGCTTCTTGGACTCAGCCATGGTCCACGCGTTGATCTTTTCCTCATCAATCCCAACGAACTCGCGATCCTTGTACAGGACGCGGCCGTTGATGATGGTGGTGCGGCAGTTTTTGCCCATCATGCCAAAGAGCATGTGGCCGTCGATATTCTCCTCGCTCAGCGGCGTAAAGGGCTTGTAGTCCATGACGATGACGTCGGCGGCAGCGCCGGCCTCGAGCACACCGAGCTTGCGATCGAAGTACTTGCTCGCCATCTTGGCGTTGTTCTCGAACAGCATGGTCATGGCCTCGCACCAGCCCACGTTGGGCATGGCGGCGTTGTGGCGCTGAATGATCAGGAAGACCTTAAGGCTCTCGAGCATATCGTGGGTGTAGGCGTCGGTGCCCATGCACACGGGGATGCCGCGGCGGAAGAACTCGAGCACGGGGGCGCAGCCCACGGCGTTGCCCATATTGGATTCGGGGTTGTTGACGAGCCAGGTACCGGACTCCTTGACGATATCCATCTCGGCAGGCGTCACGTGGATGCAGTGGCCGAGCATGGTGTCGGGACCGAGCAGGTTGTGCTGCAGCAGGCGCTCGACGGGGCTGATACCGCCGCGGTTGAGGCGGGAGTCCCACACGTCGTTCATGCCCTCGCACACGTGGATGTGGAAACCGGTCAGGCCGTTGTTGGCCTCGGCCATCTTGTCCATGGTCTCGTCCGACAGCGTAAAGGTGGCGTGACCGCCAAACATGGCGGCGATCATGTGGTTGTCGTTATCGCGACGCTCCTTGGCGGCCCACTGGGCAAACTCGGCGTTCTCGGCAATGGCCTGGTCGCATTTTTCCTGGCCGCGGCGATCGGAGACCTCGTAGCACAGGCACGAACGCATGCCCAGCTCCTGAGCTGCATCCTTAATGGTAAAGAGGCTTCCCGGGATCTCGCAGAAGCTCGCGTGGTGATCGAAGATCGTGGTGACGCCGTCGCGGATGGAGTCCAGGATCGTGGCATAGGCGCTGGCCTTGGTGCCGTCGAGCGTCAGGTTGTCGTCGATCTTCCACCACTGCTGCTCAAGATTCTCCAGGAAGTTGGTGGGGTTGCAGCCCTTAATGGCAAGGCCGCGGGCCAGACCCGAGTAGATGTGGGTGTGGCAGTTGATGAGTCCGGGCATGATGAGGTTGCCCCGGGCGTCGACGTACTCGGCATCCGGGTACTTGGCCTTGAGCTCGCACTCGGGGCCCACTTCGATGATCGTATCTCCGTCAATGGCGACCGCACCGTTTGGAATAAACGGGGTCTGAGCGTTGCGGGTAAAGACGGAACCGTTAGCGACCAGAAGCATGAATGCTCCCTTCAACATCAGAGGCGGGGTTTGACACCTCTGACATGGCGGAGTGCGAAGCGCCGGCCTACACCGGAAACGGGCCCTCTCCCGTCAACGCTTCACCAAAGGGACAAACCCTTTGAAGTGCGGCTTGGCGCCGCATGACGTCGGCGGACGAGGCGATGCGCTCGCCGACGAATGGCACCGAATTGGTTACTTCTTGCTCTCGGGCAAGACCAGATCCACGGCAGCGTCCTTGGCAGCATCGATGTGCTGAGCCACGACCGGCGTCTGCGGAAGGATCAGGTTAAGGACAATGGCCATGATGGCGGTGGGGGTTACGGCATTGGAGCCGATGACGGTGGACACCCAGGCGGGCATGCCCTCGCCGGCAAGGCAACCGCTGGCCATCCAGATACCCAGGCCAAAGACGACGGAGGTACCGACGATGGTGGTGGTGCGCTGCGTGAGGCCCTCGCGGGTGAACATGCGCACGCCGTTCATGGTGATGGTGCCAAAGACGCCAACGGTCGCGCCGCCGATGACGGGCTGCGGGATAGCGGAAAGGACGGCAGAGAGCTGCGGGAACAGACCGGCGATGGCAAAGACGGCAGCGATGATCACAAAGACCCACTTGTTGACGACCTTGTTGGAGCAGATAATGCCCACGTTCTGGCCAAGGGCGCTGGTGGGAAGACCGCCCAGCAGGCCGCCGACCATAGAGGTGAGGCCCTGGGACACGATAGCGCCGGAGAGCTCGCGCTCGGTGGGCATACGGTCGATGGAGCCCAGGCAGGCGGCGGAGACGTCACCGATAACCTGGATGGCAACCATGGGGAACACGACGGCGAGGGTAATGCAGACCTCGGGATCAAACTCGAGCGCGTAGGGCATGAGCTTGGGAAGGGCGAAGACCTGAGCGGTGGCGACGCTGGAGAAGTCGATCATGCCAAAGGGAATCGAAACGATCATGCCGACGATCATGCCAAAGAACACGGATCCCAGCTTGAGCGTGCCCTTGCCAAAGTTGGCGAGCGCAAAGACCACGGCGAAGGTGATGAGAGCGACGCACCACGCCTGCGGGGTGCCCCACAGCGGCGTGCCCATGCCACCGGCCATGTACTTAACGGCCGTGGGATACAGCGAAACGCCAATGGAGAAGATGACCGTACCGGTCACGACGGGCGGGAACAGCCACTTGATCTTGCTGTAAGCCAAACCAAAGAGGACCGCGACGGCGCCGCCGACGATCTCGCCGCCCAGCAGCGCACCAAAGCTAAAGCCCGAGGCACCCATGGCCTGGAGGGCCGGCAGAAACGCGAACGAAACGCCCATGACGATGGGCAGGCCGCCGCCGATGCGACGGAAGGGAGCGAAGGCCTGAAGGGCCGTGTCAATTGCCGAAAGAATGAGCGCGACCTGGATGATGTCGGTGCTCTGCTGGCTATTAAAGCCGTAGACGCCGGCCATGATGACAGCCGGGGTGATGATACCGGCAAACGAAGCCAGTACGTGCTGAAGGGCACACGGGATCATTTCCTTAACGGGAGGCATGCCTTCACGAGTGAACAGGGCTTCAGTGCCGTTCGTAACCGTCTCCTGGGTCATTTGACCACCAATCCTCGAAATAGTTGTTTTCGCATCTAACGCTCTATTGTGACGCAGTGCGGGGTTGAGGTTGTGCCTTCGTTGGATATCGTATTAAAGATGATTCTCATTCTCAATAATAATTTTTTGTTATCAGACTATTCTTAAGCTGAGACAATGCATTTCCGCAGGTCAGAAAAGTGTCTGGTCAAAATAACATCTAACTTTTCTTTTGGTCGACCGTTTACCGCCAAATTCCTACCGTTCGTCTGTATTACGCAATGTACCTGCGAATATACGAGATGACGAACAGCGTGTTACCATGAGAAAAAATTGTTATGAACATTTCCGATTTCACCCCAAGGAGTTGCCCGTGAACGAGACCGTACGTCGCTTTTTGCCGATGGTCGATTTCCTGGAGCAGATACTCGGTAAGAACAGCGAAATCGTGCTGCACGATTTCTCGGATCCCGACCACGCCATCGTCGATATTCGCAACGGCATCGTGAGCGGCCGCAAGGTCGGCGGCCCCGCCACCGATCTGGCACTCAAGATCATGCACGACGCCAAGTATCGCGACCTGCCGTTTATTACGGGTTATGAAGGGCGCGGCGCCGGTGGCAAGACGTTGGAGTCCGCGACGTTCTTTATCCGCGAGAATGGCGAGATCGTCGGTATGCTCTGCGTCAACACCGATCTTTCCACGGTACGCTCTATCAACGCCATGGCTCAGCAGCTCATGGCGTGCTTCGACGCTGCGCCCAGGCAGGCGGAGCCCGCGTCTATCGAGGTCGAGAGTCTTTCGGAGTCTACACAGGAGCTCATCGACCGCAGCATTGCCGAGTTGCTGAGCGCGCGCGGGCTGGATGTAGCATCGCTTGGTCAGAGCGACCGCGTGGACGTCATTCGCCACCTCAACGGCAACGGGGTGTTCATGCTCAAGGGCGCCGTGGCCTGCGCCGCCACCGCGCTGGGCATCTCGGAGCCCAGCGTCTACCGCTACCTGCAAAAAGTCCGCAAGGAGGGCTAAACGTGATCCCTTGGGGACGGTGGGAAACGGATCATTTTTGTCGCATCGCTTGACAAAAGACCCTGCAGCTCACACGCGCTGCAGGGTCTTTTTGCATGTCATGTTTAGTTGTGGCCAACGCCTTAGAGAGCGGCGACGACTTCGATCTCGACCAGACCGCCGGCCGGAAGGGCGGCAACCTGGAAGGCGCTGCGCGCGGGGAACGGGGCCTCGAACTTGGAGGCGTAGATCTCGTTCACGGCGGCGAAGTCGGCGATGTCGGCCAGGTAGACCGTGGTCTTGACGACATCGGCAAAGGTGGCGCCGGCAGCGGTCAGCAGGGCCTCGACGTTGGCGAGGGACTGCTTGGCCTGGGCCTCGACGCCCTCGGGCATCTTGCCGGTCGCGGGATCGATGCCCAGCTGGCCGGACAGGAACACCATGTTGCCGGTCTGGATACCGGGTGAATACGGGCCGATGGCTGCGGGTGCGTTATCGGAAGACACGACGGTCTTGCTCATGTTTTTCTCCTTACGATCAGATAGAGAGCGTGAGCGCGGCGTTCGCACCGGGAGGCACAATTCGGTCTGAACACCGCGCTTGATTTGGGATAGTACTCAAGGTTTCCGCGCGATGCAAGATTATTATCACGTTGCGAGAATAATTTATCGCCCAACGGCGCCTGTCGGCCGCTGAACGGCATGACCGGACGGTGAAGTTCGAAATGATCCGTTTCCCTCCGTCCCCCATGGATCACCTGATCCGCTGGGGACGGAGGGAAACGGATCATTTTTGCTGCAAGGGCTGCTGAAGACTTTATCCTGCTTGGGCTGCGGGCATCGCCCATCGCGACGGCGCCACTATACTTTTGAGTATCTGAGCATTTTGAAAGGCAGGATATGACCGCAACCGCCAGTCGAACCACCAACCGCAGACCCGAGCTTTTGGCGCCCGCCGGAGGGCCCGAACCCTTTGCCGCCGCACTAGCCGCCGGGGCAGACGCCATCTACTGCGGCATGGGCAGCTTCAACGCCCGCCGCAAGGCCACCAACTTTACCGACGAGGCCTTTGGGCAAGCCTGCCGCGCCGCGCATCTAGCCGGGTCGCGCGTCTACGTCACGGTCAACATCGTCATCAAACAGTCCGAGATGGGCGATGCGCTGCAACTCATCCATCGCTGCTCCACGCTGGGCGCCGATGCCTTCATTATCCAGGACTGGGGCCTGTTCTTTGAGGTCAAGCGCACCATGCCCGGCATCGAGACACATATCTCGACCCAGGCGAACATCCATGACGACCGCGGAACCATCTGGTGCCGCGAGCAGGGCGCCGACCGCGTGACCTTGTCGCGCGAGCTCTCCATTGACGAGATTGCTGCCATCCACGACGCCGCACCCGATGTCGACCTCGAGGTCTTTAGCCATGGTGCCATCTGCTTTTGCTACTCGGGCCTATGCTTGCTGTCGAGCTTTGCCATGGCGGGCCGCTCGGCCAACCGCGGCATGTGCGCCCAGCCCTGCCGCCTGCCCTACGAGCTAATCGACGAGAACGGTCGCGCGCTCTCCCCCGCCGGCCGCGAGCGTGCGTTATGCCCGCGTGACACCAACACCTCACAGCTTGTTCGCCGTCTGTATGACGCCGGTGCCGCGTCGCTCAAGCTCGAGGGCCGCATGAAGGCGCCCGATTACGTGTACTCCATCGTTGATGTGTATCGTCACGAAATTGACGACATGCTATCCGGAGCCACCGTTGCCAAGGACGAGGAAGCCGCCCGCCAGCGCCAGCTCAAGCGCTGCTTCAACCGCGACTTTACGCACGCCTATCAGGACGGCACCTCGGGCGACGAGATGATGAGCTATGAGCGTTCCAACAACCGCGGCCAGATCGTGGGCACGGTGCTCGGCAGCCGCCTGGCCAACCGCGATGTACGCGGACTCAAGCCCGACGATCGCCGTCGCCGCGCCGCCATCGCCCGCATTGAGCTGTTTGAGCCCGTGGACAAGGGCGACCTGCTGGAGCTTCGCCACGACGACGAATTCGACCAGTTCCTGACCACCATTGCCGCCGATGATGCCGCCGCCGGTGACATCATCGAATGTCGCGTGCCCCGCAGCATGCCCGAGGGCTGCCGCGTCCGCGTGATTCGCAGTCAGCGTGCCATCGACGCCGCCGGCGCCGCGCTCAAGCGCGACGTGCTGCGACGCCGAGCTGTTGATGTGTCTGTCGTGGCGCGCCTGGGCGAGCCGTTTACCGTCACACTCACCTGCTGTGACAACCCCGCGCTCACCGCCACCGCCACAGGCTTCACCGTCGAGGCCGCCAAGACCCGCGCCGTCGAGGCGGCAGACCTGGTTGAGCATGTAGGCCGCATGGGTTCCTCGCCCTTTGAGGCAGCGAGCTTTGACGTTTCGCTCGATGCCGGCTGCGGTATGGGCTTCTCCGCCGTGCACAAGGTGCGCGCCGCCGCTTGTAAGGCGCTGGAAGAGGCCATTCTGGCACCGTACGAGGAGCGCGCGAAAACGCTCGAGCTGCCGGCGATTGTAACCAGTGATTCCCGCCCCGCGCTCGAGCACTACCGTGATGAGCCGCAGATCTGCGCCACCGTCACCTCGCTCGAGGCCGCCGAGGCCGCTCGCGCCGAGGGTGTAACGCGCATCTACATGACCACCGACGCACTCGATGCGACCGAGCTCTCCCCCGCCGATGCATTTGAGCAGGGCATCGTACCCGTGCTCGACGAGGTCTGCCGCGCCGTTGACCACGTACGCGTCGACCCGTGGGTTGTTGCCGGCGCCACGGTCGCTATTGGCAACATCTCTGAGCTTGCCCTGGCCGCCCAGGTTGGCGCCACGGCCGAGATTCGCTCTTGCCTGCCGGTTCACAACGCACCCTGCATGGAGGCGCTTGCCGAGCGCGGAGCCGGTGCGTTTTGGCTCTCGCCCGAAATCACGCTCGACGAGATTGTCTCGCTCGGCGCCGCCGCGCCCGCGGCTCTGGGCATCACCGTCTTTGGCCGCCCGCGCGTCATGACAAGCGAGCACTGCATCCTGCAGGTGGCCAATGGCTGCATCCACGATTGTGCCAACTGCCGCCTGCGTGCCCACAAGCTCTCGCTCAAGAATATCGACGGCAAGGTCATGCCGGTGCGTACCGACATCCACGGCCGCTCACGCTTGTACGACGCCTACCCCATCGACCTCACGCCTCAGGTTCCACAGTTACTCGATGCCGGTGTGCGCCGTCTTATGGTCGACGGAACCCTGCTCGAGACCGATGAGATCGCCCGTGCCGTCGCGCGCGTCCGTCGCGCCGTCGAGGCGGCTCAAGCCGGCCGCAAGCCCGCCGCCCGCCTGCGCGGGGCGACCTCGGGCTGCATGTTTGTGGGAATCAGCTAACCGAAAGGCTTACACGTGAACGAAGAACCTCAAGTCCTCTACTGCGACGCCTGGCTTATGGCTATCGACAAGCCCGCCGGCATGATCGTCCACGGCGACGGCACCGGCGAGCGCACGCTTACCGACTACGCCAGCGATCTGCTGCTGGCCATGGGCGACGGCTTTGCCGCGACTGACATGCAGCCGCTCAACCGTCTGGACCGCAACACCACCGGCGTGGTGCTGTTTTCGCTCGACAAACAGACGCAGCCCGCCTTTGACCAGATGGTGATCGACCACGCCTTCGAAAAGCACTATCTGGCGCTCGCCGAGGGCAAAATCGACTGGAACGAGAAGCTCATCGACAAGCCGATCGCCCGCGACCGCCACGATAGCCGCAAGATGCGCGTCGGCGCCAGCGGAAAGCCCTCTCAGACGCGCGTCAAGGTACTCAAGCGTCTTAAGAGCCGCCGTGGCCTGCCCACGCGCTCGTATATTGATGTCGAGCTGCTCACCGGCCGCAAGCATCAGATTCGCGTGCACCTGGCGAGCGAGCGTCATCCCCTGGTTGGCGACGACCTGTACGGAACGCCGCGCCCCTGCGGCCTGATGCTCCATGCCCGCAGCGTGTCCTTCACACATCCCGTAACCGGTGAGCACATCCACATCGAAGCCACCTGCCCCTGGGAGCCCTAAAACCTGCCGAAAAGGGACAGGTTTATTTTGGCAGGTTTTATCTGGACAAACGTCAAAACCACCACATAGGTTCCTACCCCTTCGCGGTGGTTTTGGCGCTTGCCCGTCCCCTGCTGTTAGACCGTGATGACGTTGTCCATTGCCCGGTACTTGGCGGGGACATCGCCTGCGGTAATAATCGTTGCGTCGCGGAAGTCCGCGAACTTGACGGGCGCCACCATGCCAAATTTACTGGCGTCCGAGATTACGAAGCGCTTGGCCGTATGGCGCATCGAGATACGCTTTACTTGCGCCTCCTCGATATCTGGCGCCGTGAAGCCCTGCTCGGCGGCAATGCCGTTAGAGCCCCAAAAGCCACAGTTGAAGTTGTAGCGGTCTAAGGTTGCCAAGGCATCGGGGCCAACGAGCGCCTCGGTCTCGGGTTTGAGCTCGCCGCCCAGCACCACGGTACGCATGCCGCGCAAAGCAAGGCGCTGAGCATGGAGCACGGAATCGGTCACATAGGTGACATCTTCAAGGTGCGGAAGATGCTCGATGAGCCTGAGCGTCGTCGAGCCCGAGTCGATGTATACAAAGCTCTCAGGCTCCACAAGCGCCGCCGCACGGGCGCAGATACGCTCCTTGTCATCGTTATGGAGGTCGCTGCGCTCATTAAGCGTTAGGTCGCGCGTCACGTGCGCGCGCTCAAGACTCGTCGCCCCACCGTGGACCTTGGCGATGCGGTGCGCTCGGTCGAGCGTCTGCAGGTCGCGCCGAATGGTAGACGCCGTCACGCCCAGGGCCTCAGCAAGCTCCGGCACGGTAACCGAGCCGGCTCGCTGCACCATCGACACGATCGCGTTGAGCCTATCTTCCGCAAGCATCGCTTACTCCTCCTCGGGGTACACAACTCCCCAGTCGGCGCGAAGCTTGGTCATCAGCTCCATAACATCAGAAGCATAGCCCAGAAGCTCGCACTTCGAATCATCGCCGGCAACGGCCTTCTCCAGGTCGGCCATCTCGTAGCACAGAGCGTATGCCTCGGTGCCAGCATGGACCTCCTCACGGCGACCGTCCGCAGTCCACACGATGGTCGCATGGTCGGCGCGCGGATACTCGTTGACCTCGATATAGCACTTGTCGAAGCTGATAACCGAACGCTTGGGCTGCTTGGAGTGGAGCGTAAGACTCACCACGCCCAGCTGCTGCTCGGCGTTACGGCAGACAATGCCGCCCGCAACGTCGACGCCGGTCTCACAGGTGTTGCCCAGCGAGACAACCTCAGCGGGTTGGCTGGCCATAAACAGGCGCATGACAGACAGGGCATACACGCCAATGTCGAGCATGGCGCCGCCGGCGAGACTACGGTTGTAGAAGCGATTGGTCAGATCGCCGTACTCCTTATAGCTACCAAAGTTGAGCTGAGCAAGGTTCATGTGGCCAAACTCGCCGGCATCCATGCGGCGGTGCAGCTCCTGATACAAGGGCATGTGGAGCACCGTGGTAGCGTCCATAAGGACAACGTTGTGCTCGTCGGCAATGGCACGCGCCTCGTCGAGCTCGGCGGAGTTGAGGGTAATGGCCTTCTCGCAAAGCACGTGCTTGCCAGCTGACAGAGCGGCGCGCAGGTAGGTGATATGCGTGTTGTGCGGCGTGGTGATATAGACGGCGTCGATGTTCGGATCGGCGTAGAGGTCCTCGACCGTCTCGTACACCTTCTCAACGCCATACTGCTCTGCAAAAGCTTGAGCCTTGGACAGAGTGCGGTTGGCAACGCCCGCAAGCTTGCGGCCGGCAAGAGCGAGAGACTGGGCCATCTGGTTGGCGATAACGCCGCACCCGATCACAGCCCAACGAAGCTCGGGAGCCGTAAAAATATCGTCGGGGAACGGCTGATCCTGGACCGAGGGGAATGCCGCCTTAGCGGCTGCTTCGGCGTCGAGCGGAGCCTGTTTGGAATCTGCCATGATGTGCCTCCTAAGTCATCGGAAGTCCTTCATTTCTAACAACCCTATATTCGCACAATTGCGCGCGTATCTGCTCGTATTTGCGTGTTTATTTGCTTATCGGTCATTATTTAGCCGTAGTTGGCAGATGTTTGCGCGGCTATGCGCATTATCGCGCAAGGCTATGCGCGTAAATGCGCATGCAACGATTCTTATGAAACATAAAGGGGCGGAACACCAAAGCCCTAAAAGACAGAGCCAGCTGTATTACCTCACCCCTCTGGGGGCATCAGACATCAAAGGACCGTCCCAAACTGCCGGCACATAGAGACTGTCCCCCACCGACTGGTCATTTAAGTCTGTCCCCAATGAA
>CAJKZO010000003.1:0-53094 GCA_905204365.1 uncultured Collinsella sp. | reverse complement strand
CCAACCGGTCAGCCACCACAGCCGGGATTCTACCGGCATACGCCGGCACAGAGATCACGGCCACGTCGTCCTCAGTCATCGAGACATCGCTGAAATCTAGCCCGCTATCGGTCAGATCGACGGTAACGGTATTCTTGCCCAGTGCCCCGGCCACAAGGCCAGACACCTTCCGCGTTCCACCCGTCGGACTAAACACAATTTCGAATACGCTCATCGAGGCACCCTCCCCTACGCCTGGCAACGCGTCAAGCCGCTTTCACATCCAGCCAGAGTATGCGGCACGTAGGGCCCCTGTTTTGATGCACCAAGCACCCCAATGCACCCACCCTACGCTGTCTGCCTCTTCGTTTTGTATAAATTACGGTACAGATTGTATATATTTACGGGATACCGCCGTGTTCTCCTGAGGTACCCCATCCTGGCCCGTGCAAAAAACGGAGTATTCTGCAACGTGACCGCGCCAGCACCGCCGCGGGCGGGCAAAACTGTAGGGCGCCGTATCATTCTAAGTCCCGACATGGCGAGAATGATGCGCCCCTGCTCCGGAAAACGGCGAAATCTGACTCGGAACGCTCGCTAGGGATATCCGAAGGCCACCGTTGGCGACGTCGAATCATATGCAGACAACTCGAACTGCAGAATACTCCAAAAAATGCACGGCGCACCCCATGGGACCCATTGCCGCATGGCAGGAAACAGGTCCACGGCATCCTCTAGATGCATTCCCGAGGAAATCACATTTGAACTAGCGATCGGATACGACAAACAAAAAGGGCCCCGAGCGTAGTTGCTCGGGACCCTTGGTTCACCTCGCTCTAGCGGGCGATGCGTATGTTACTTGCGCTTGCCGCCGCCGTCACCGGGACGACGGGAGCTGCTACCACGCTTGCCGCCACGGCTGTTGCCATAGCTGCCGCGGTTATCGCGACCGCCGGCGCGGCCGCCACGGGAGCCGGCCTGGTTGCCGCCACGACCACCACGATAGCCGCCACGACGCTCCTCGCGGGTATCGTCGTAGTTGCGCCAGTCATCGCGACGATCGCGGCTGGCACGCGGGTCACGACGATCGCGCGACTCGTTAGAACGACCAGCGCCGCCGCGGCCGCCATTGCCGCGAGCACCCTCGCGACGCTCGCCGCCGTGGCTACCGCGCTCTTCAAAGCGCTTGCCGCCACGGGACTCACCGCCGCGGGCACCACGCTCACCACGGCCCTCGCCGCCACGACGCTCATCACGGCCACCGCGCTCGTCATCGCGACCGGAACGACGACGGTCGCCCGCACCACGCTTGCCGCTACGCGAACCGCGGCCCTCGTCCTCGCGCTCGACACGACGACGGCCACCGCGATCCTCGTCCTCGCGGCGGCGGCGATGTGCCTCGCCCTGGAACTGCTTGGCACGACGCTCGGCACGGTTGCCGCGCGGGCCCTGCTCAACAGCACCAGCGCGCTCCTCGGCAGCCACCTCGCGAGCAACGCTCTCAACAGCCTCGTCCACGCGAGCCTGAACGCCCTCGCGCACGCGGGTCTTGCCGCCGCGCTTGGGACGGCTCGGGCGCTCGCCGTCGCCACGACGCTCGTCGCGACCGCGGTTGGAACGACCGGCCACATCGCCGTAATCGTCGCCGTTGCGCTTGCCGTCGCGACGCGCCTGCTCAAGCTTCTTCTTACTCTTTGACTTGCCGCGCTTGGTCTTCTTCTTCACCTTAAAGGCCGCAGGGTCGCGCTCGGGGTCAACCGCGGGCGGATTGGGACCCACATGCAGGTCGCCGGCCTCGTAGATGTCGGCCGTCTTGTCCATAAGCTTCTCAATCTCGTAGAACTCGTCAACGTCCTGCTCGGTCACAAACGTAATGGCCCAGCCCAGCTCGCCGGCGCGGCCCGTACGGCCAATGCGGTGGATATAGTCGGTCGGCTCGGCCGGCACGTCAAAGTTCACGACGTAGCGCACGTCGCTAATGTCGATGCCGCGGGCGAGCACGTCGGTTGCCACCAGCACGTCGACGGTGCCATCGCGGAAGGCAGAAAGCGCGCGCTCGCGCTGGGCCTGGCTGCGGTTGCCGTGAATTGCGGCGGCCTTGATGCCCTTGCGCTCCAGACGACGGCAGCAGCTGTCGGCACGGTGCTTGGTGCGCATAAAGACGATGGTGCGCTCCGGGCCCTCCTTCTTGAGGAACTCGGGCAGCAGGTTGTTCTTGGCCTCGATGGACACCGGGAACACAAACTGGTCGACGGTGTCGGCAGTCGACGTGGCGGGCGCGATCTCCACGCGGGCCGGGTCGCTCACCAGATCAGTGATCTCGCCCACGGCCTCCTCGTCGAGCGTCGCCGAGAACAGCAGCGTCTGGCGCTCGGCCGGCGTCTCGCGCACAATGCGGCGGACGGCGGGCAAAAAGCCCATGTCGAGCATGCGATCGGCCTCGTCGAGCACCAGCACCTTGACCTCGTTCAGGTGGCAGGCGCCCTGCTCGATCAGGTCGACCAGACGACCCGGCGTGGCGACCAGGATATCGCAGCCGTACTTGAGTGCCGCGGTCTGCGGCTTGTAGCTCACGCCGCCCACGACGGTCACGGCAACGTGGCCCGTGACGTCGGCGATTTTGCTCGCGACCTCGTCGATCTGCTGGGCAAGCTCGCGCGTGGGGGTGATGACGAGCATCACGGGGCCACGGCCGTTGCCCTCGGGCTTTTTAGCACCGCGGCGACGGTTGCGGCCGCCGCGCTCGCGCACGGGCTTGGGCGGAGCGATGTGCTCCAGATTGTTCATGGTCGGCAGCAAGAAGGCGGCCGTCTTGCCGGTGCCGGTTTGAGCGGCGGCAAGCAGGTCGCGACCCTCGAGCACCACGGGGATCGAGCCGGCCTGCACGGGCGTCGGCGCCGTGTAGCCCAGGTTCTCGATAGCACGAAGCATCTCGTCGGAGAGGCCCAGCTCGTCAAAGGCGGGCAGGGTCTCGGTAGCGGACTCGACGGCCTGGGCAGCATTTGCCTCGTCGGCGGCATCGAAGGCAGCCTGGGTCATGGCCTCGCGGGCCTCGTCCAGGATCTCGGCGTCGGTGACGTCGGATACAGAATTACGCATATGTTGTTGTTCCTTATCTGCACGCGCAATGGGCACGGCATGCGGCCGCGCGGGCGTGCTTGGTAGTGCGCTAATACATACAAAAACAGGTGCGCACAGAGAGGACGTTGCTCAGCACGCTGGCGATCGCTTTGGCAGCCCTATCACGCGCCGTCCAGACGCAGCAGCTCTAAGCGATGGAGCAGATTCGCCGCCGGTTAGTTTACCCGTGCTTCGCATGCCCCCACGTAAACCACAGATGACGAGGCGGACGAGGTGGGCCTGGCCGATTGTCTCAATCTGTAACAGCTGCGGGACAAAACCGGGTCCTAATTGTTATAGATCAAGACAGAGGGGGATTTCCGTCCAGTCCAAACCAAATCTCTCAGGCTTCCTGCAACTTCGCACACGTGGCCTATAATGTTGCTTTGGTTACGCTATATATTGCGCAGCCATTTAATACGTCGCCCACCGGGGGCCATTAATTCCTATCGCCATATTGGCTAGGAAGCAATCAAAGGAGGTATCCGTGGCAGCAGAGACGCCTTGCTCGGTCCTCTATAACGATATTCGCTCGTTCGGCGGTCTTAAACATCTCGAGATCGCCCGAATGCTCATCAATGGAAACTCTTATCTCGGCAGTACCCTGCTCGAGAAATGCTCTTCCAACCGCTCGTATCTCACCCGTTACATCGTCCATCGCAAGCCTGACCAGTGCGCGCCCGCCATCTACAGCGACTTTACCGTCACCACGCTCAACCTTTCCTCGGCAATCTGCAGCAAGCTCGGCGGCGGCGAGTCCGCCTATCGGGCAATCGCCGAGCACTATCGCGGTCCGGCCGCCAACGAAATGATGTCGGCTCTCGCCAGCTACAAGCTGGACAGCCGCCTATATGCAAATGCCCTCAATCGCATCGACAACTTTGACGGCAATGCCGTGCGCGAGAAAAGCACGCTTTACCTTATGCTCTTTGTGGCAACGGGGGCGCTCGCCGATCCCGTTCAGGGCGTGGCCACCGTCGAGCGCTTTTGCGACAGCAAGACGGGCGGGCACTTTGGCACCACCGAAACTACCGTCGGACGTGGCTTTATGAGCAGCCTGGAGCAGCCGCGCACCGTCGCCCCCAACCTCGGTCTGCTCAGAACCCATGCCGACAACTGCGCCGACATGCAAATCCATCCCCTCACACGCGATCCGCGCGGCACCGTGATTGGTTCTTTGCCCAAAACCTCGCCCAGCATCACCGATGTAGGCGCCGACGCCTCGCGCGAGCATCTTCGTATTTGGCTCGAGGGTGAGCACTGGTACGCCCAGGGCCTTGGATCGACCAACGGCACAGTGCTCGAATCGGGCGCGGGCGACGGCGATATTGTGATTGAGCCGCCGCGCGACCAACGCGAGCCCGGCAAAGTCTATCCCCCCGTGGAAATCGCCAACAGCGACAGGCTCCATCTGGGTCTCTACACGACATTCCTTGTCATTGTGGACTAGCACGGACGGCAATCGGAAGACGGTCGCCGTCCGTCTTACGTCTTCTACCTTCTGCGTCGTAAACGACAATGCTCAGCGGTATACGTGGGCAGTGCGACTATCATGGTACTTTACCGATATCCGCACTGCTCACGTATACGTGCGGCAACCCATGCCAGACAAAGGAACGCCATGGATACTACCGATAGCGCCTATGGCGACAAACTCGTCCGTCTCGATACGTTCGATACCGCCGTGGCGGTCGACCCCAGCGCCGAGGACGACGCCAAACGCCGGTTTATGACACTTATTCTCCAGACGGCCTACCGCAACAACGGCAACATCGGGCACGTGCTGCGCGCGACCAACACGAGCGGCGAGGTCTTTGCCGTCAAGCTACTCAAGGACAACGCCATCCTTTCCGGCCAAGCCCCCGACCGCTCCGCCGAGCAATCGGCCGCGCACCTGGCCAACACCGCTGCGCTGTTCGAGGAGTACCGTCATCTGTGTACCGTCTCGCACCTGCGCGGATTTCCGCGCGTCTATGGCTATGGATCGTGCGAGGATGACCCGCTCATCCTCATGGAGTGGGTCGAGGGCACCTCACTCAAGCAGGCGCTGCCCCTGCTTCCTCACGACGCCTCGGGTGGGCTGACCACCCAGATGGTCGCCGCCGTCGGAAACGCCGTGCTTCGTGCGCTCTTGATGACCCAAGGCCTCGTGAATCCGGTCGTCCATCGCGACCTGTCGCCTGCCAATATTATGTTCCGCACCACCAGCCGAACGCTCGAGCAGCAGATTGCTGATTGTTCCTTTGACCCCTGCCTCATCGACATGGGCTCCGCGACCATGGCTCTCGGCGACGACACGATCACCCGGCGCGCCGACATCTGGCGCTTTGCCACGCCCGCATACGCCGCGCCCGAGATGCTCACGCAGGATATCGAAGGCATCGCGGCCCTTCGCCGTTCGCCGGCAATCGACGTCTATGCGCTTTCGAGCATTCTGTACCAGCTCTATAGCGGTCGCAAACCGTTTGACTTTGAGTCGACGGACGCCGCTGCAACCGGCTCGTTCTATCTCGTAAAGACCAAGACCAAGCCGGCACCGCTCGAGCCGCGCTGCGAGGGCGATGAAGCGCTCGTCCAAATCATCATGAAGGGTCTCTCAGTCGAGCAGTGCGATCGTCCCACCGAGCAGCAGATGCTCGAGGTGCTCTCGGCATACCTCACCGATGCCGAATCCGAGGGCCGCGAAGGCACAGGAGACGAGGCCGCGATTGATATCGATTCTGGCACGCACCTTAAGGTCGACGTCGCCGGCGAGCGCGCACGAGAGATCCTGAATCAGGCCCGCCACGACGCCATGACCCGCCGCCGCTTTATTATCGGCGGCGCTATCGCAGCCGTTGCGGGGCTCAGCGTTATCGGGGCGGCAACCCATGGCTTTGGCATCCCCGACTACCTTGACGGCATCCGCGGTTCACTTGACGACTACACCTGGGATCAGCTGCAGGAGATTTCGCTCAAGATTAAGGCCGCCGAGACCCGTAGCGAGGCACGCGAGATTGCCAAGCGCTATCATCTGCTCGATGCCGATGGGCATATCCCCTATCCGTGTACCAAGCGTGTCACGCTCACCAACGGGCTGCAGGTTGGCGCGCAGCTTGTGGGCATCCGCCACGATGAGCTTCTGGACGGGACGGGCAAGGCCGGACTGACGTTTATGTTCGATGCGGGTATTGCCGAGCGCAACGCTGCGGCTGAACCGCCGAGCGCCGGCTGGGCAGATTGCGAGCTGCGGGAATGGCTCAACGGCGACGGCCTTAAGCTGCTGCCCAACGAGTTGCGCGCACTCATTAAAGGGGTCAAGAAGGTCTCGAACAATGTGGGCGCCGCCAACAGCGCATCGTGCCTGAGCGAGTTGCCCGCAACCCTTTGGCTGCCCGCCATGGTCGAGCTGTGCGGTACGCAACCGCCCGATTCGTTTACCGAGGACTATCACTACCTGGCAGACATCTACAACGGCGAGGGCAAGGAGTATCAGCTCTTCCGCGAGCTCAAGGTGAGCCCGTATTCCACGAACGAGACGATGGTCCGCCAGTGGAAGGGCAAGGACACCTGTTGGTGGGAGCGCACGGTGAGCCCCGACACATCGGAGAGCGAAGGCACGCTCTATATGAACCGCGTGGGGCACGACGGCGACGTCTTTACGTACGCAACGCCTGCGGAAAAGCCAAACAAGCGAACCTGTGTGATCCCTGGGTTCTGTATCTAGGCGGTGGGCGTCTTGCCGTGACGGGACCCCTCCCCGGCAATTGTCTCGATCTGTAACACTAGCTCGGCAGATACGGGTCTAGATGTTACAGAACGAGATGTTAGTTTTCGGCCGATTTCTATGTCTTGATCTGTAACAGTTAGAGGTCATATTTCCCGCCAGATGTTACAGATTGAGACATTAAGTTTCCTGCCAACTGTTTGTCTTGATCTGTAACAAATACCCGGCAAAACGGGGTCTAGCTGTTACAGAACGAGACATTAGCTTGCCAAGAACTTCGACTCATAAATGTGACTCAAGTGTGTCGACATTTCCTTGCCAATGTTGCGCAACAGGAACCCTTTCGGCGGTTGTAAAGTACGAATTGTCATAGGTACCCCTTCAACGATTGGGAGAAGAAATGGCAAAGTACGCACCCAAACACTTGGAAGTCTCAGGCGGCGCCGAGTCTCGCCCCACATTCTCGGGCCATAAGGCAACACGACTCGCCATCACCGCGGCAACCACCATCGCTATGACTGGCTCGTCGCTGCTCGCGCCGTTCTCGGCATTTGCCAACGATGTGAGTGATACCACAGCACAGGACGCGATCATGTCCCCGCTTGCCGTCCGCGCCGGCGAGGCGGCAGGCTCCGCAGTAAAGGCAAACGCCCAGAAGATTGCCGACTTGCAGGCCGCAATCGACGCCGCAAAGGCCGCCGAGGCAGACGCCAAATCCGACTACGACACGGCGACTGCCCCCTATACCGAAAAGCAGGTGGCACGCGACAACGCCCAGACCGCCTACGACGCCTCCGTCTCCGATAATTCGCAGGCAGAAGCCGCCGCGCGTGCCGAATACGCCCGTCAGCTCGACGAAAGCGTCAAGGCGGCTGACAGCGCCAGCGCCACGCTGAAGGATGCCCGGAGCAAGCTCGATGCTGCCAAGGCCGATGCCGAGAGCAAGGCAAAGGCACTCGACTCCGCAAAGCAGTCGGCAGCCGATGCGCAGGCCAAGCTCGAGGCAGCCCAGAAGGCAGCCGCCAACGCAACGCCGGAGGAAATCAAGGTCGCCGAGCAGGCTGCCGCAGATGCGCAGGCCGCTCTGAACCAAGCAAAGGCTGCGAAGGCCGCTGCCGATTCCGCGCTCGCCGATGCCCAACAGGCTCAGAGCGCCGCGCAGAATGCTTACGACGAGGCGGCAGGCACGCTGGCTTCCGCTCAGCAGGAAAAGACCGCCGCGGATGGTAAGGCGGCTGAGGCACAGGCGGCATACGACAGCGCACAAGCCGATTTGGCGGCCGCAAAGGCAGGCGCTGAGGGCCCGGAGTATGACGCCGCCCAGGCAAAGGTCGATGCTGCTCAGGCCGATCTTGACGCCGCAAAGAGCGCCCAGGCAAACGCTGAGAAGGCTCTAGAAAACGCCCAGCAGGATCAGACTCAGAAGCAAAGTAATCTTGCCGCAGCACAATCGGAGCTTGATGCCGCAAAGCAGAATGCCGACCAAAAGAAGTCCGAGCTCGATACTGCGAATGCCGCAGTCTCCGCAAAGGACGAGGCCCTCAAGGACGCGAAGGCAGCCCATAGTGCCGAGCTTGCCAAGCTCGATGAGGCGAATAAGGCCGTCGAGAACGCGAAGGCAGCAAAGACGGCCGCAGACGAGGCGGCCGCGCAAGCTCAGAACGAGCTGCAATCAGCCCAAGCCGCGGTTCAGACTGCTCAAGTTGCCGTCGACGCCGCCCAGCAGGCAGCAAACTCTGCCGAGTCCACGCTCAAACAAGGTGCTATCGGATTCTTTAAGTCCGTCGGCGCCAATGAGGCAGTCTCGATTATCGAAAACTGCAAGTATAAGGATGCCACCCATGTTGGCGACAGCGACGATGCGACCTCGCTCGACAATATGATCTCGGCCGTCACCGTTATGAAGTCGATTAACAGCTACCGCGTTTCCGTTGACTTGAATCCGCTCAACGTAACGTACAACCTTGTCGCGGCGGCAATTGCCGATGCAAACTGGTCGAGCTCGAACATTGAACACGCGAAGCAGTTTGATGTTGCAGAGAACCTTTCATGGGGGTACGGCGACCCCTGCCGAGGGTGGATTACAGAGGAAAAGGCGTACTTTGACGAGGCGGTGGCGGCCAAGTTTGACGTCCATAATCTCACGGGAAAGGCTGCCTACGACTTCTATTATTCGTATAACTCGAATAATAGAAGCAATAAAAGCCAAATAGACGAATATGTCCATGATAAATATGACGATGTCGTAGGCCATTACATCAATTGCATTGATCCCGACTACACGGCCATGGGTACCGGAATCAACACCTCCACGACGAATAATTTCTACGGCACCACTGCCTCCTTTACAGTGCAGACATCTCCGTCATGGGGATATGGCCACGATTGGACAAGCTCTGCTATGTCCGTCGACGAGTTCGAGCAGACGCTTAACGGCTACGTCAACGGACTCAAAAACGCGGGAAGCAAACTGGAGACTGCCAAGAAGGATCTTGTCAGCAAGCAAGCTGCACTCCAGCAAGCATCCCAAAACAAGCAGAAGGCCGACAAAACCGCAAGCGAAGCCGCGTCCGCGGTCGAGCAAAAGCAGCAGGCAGCAAACAAGCAAAGCGCTAGCGTCGTCGCCGCCGCAACTGCCGTAGCTACGGCTCAGTCGGAACGCGACGCCGCGCAAAATGCAGCGGAGACCGCCATCGCGCAGGCAGCTGCCGCGAAGGCCGCAGTTACTCAAAAGCAGGATGACGTTAACGCCGCACAGGTATCATGCGACCAGGCACAACAGACTGTTGCGGCACGCGCGACAGATCTCGAAAACGCAAAGAACTCCGTTGCAGACAAGCAGGCCGCCTACGCCGCCGCCAGCGATGAGCTCGCAAAGTATTCTGCCGATGTTGCTGCGGCTCAGGAAAAGGCTGACAAGGCTCATCAAACGCTTGATGAAGCCACGGCAGCCCAGACGTCTGCCCAGAGTGCTCTCGAAAAGGCGGAGCGCGACGCGGCTGCCAAGAAGCAGGCCCTCGACACCGCGAAGGACAACGCCGAGGCCAAGGCGGCGACCGCGGAGCACGCTGCGAGCGATCTGACCACGGCGAAAAACGACTTTGCTTCAAAGAAGGCCCATGCTGACGCCCTGAGCAATGCAGCCGATAATCTTGCCACCGCCGAGGCGGCCAAGAAGGAGGCCGACGCAGCAGTTACCGAGGCCGGAGTCGCCCTTAGCACGGCAAATGATGCCATCGCGAACGCCGAGCAGGCGGTCGAGAATTCTCAGGCCGCATCGGACGCCGCTGCTGCTACTCTCGGAAAGCTCAAGTCCATCAACGTCGAAAACGGCATTGCTACTGGCTCTGACGCAAACGCGAACGATACGCTCAATGCCCTCTTTGCCAAGTGCGTCGCCGCCAAGCAGACAGAATATAACGCAAAAGCCGCACTTGATGCCGCTCAGGCAGACCTTGATGCTGCGACGCCCGCCTACACCGCGGCTCTCAATGCCTACAACGAGGCGAAGGCAAAACGCGTAGCCGCCGAGCAAGCCCTGAAGGACGAGATCGCCCGCCAGGAGCAAGAGGCGGCGAAAGCCGAGCAGGCCAAGATCACGCAGGCTGCCGCTAAGCCGGTTACTGGAAAGCCGTCTGCCGGCAACGCCAAGACGGCCGCCAACTCGGCACTTCCCACCACAGGCGACAATGCTGCGCTCGCCGGTGAGACGTTTGTCATCGGAGGTGTCGTGCTCGTAGCCGCCGGCGTCTTTCTGACTGACAAGAAGCGTCGTCAGGAGTAAGGATTTCGGGAGGACGGCTTCTCCCCCCTCCCACCGCTTCGCAAACCCTGCCCAACATGCGCCGGGGCGCCCATCACGCGGGCGCCCCGGCGTTTTACGTTGTATGCCCGGGGCATCTGCTCCGAGATTGTCTCGATCTGTAACATCTAGCAGGAAAAACGGTCCTTAGGTGTTACAGATTGAGACGTTAAGTTGTGACTCGATGTAATGTCTGGATCTGTAACAGTTACTCGACAAAAACGGGTCTAGTTGTTACAGATTGAGATGATTGGTTGAGACGGCCCATCGGCCAACCAACCACCTTCATCTGTAATAAAAACTCATATATTTCTTTCTGTACTGGACACCCCCAGGGGGTATGGGTGTATAGTATCGGCAGGTTAACAATTCCAACACCGAACCACAGAAAGGAGAAGCCGTGGCTCAAGATAAGTTCGACGTGGGCGGCATGACATGCGCCGCCTGCCAGGCGCACGTGGACCGTGCCGCGAGCAAGCTCGACGGCGTCCAAAGCGTCGCGGTCAACCTGCTCGCCGGTTCCATGGTGGTCGACTACGACCCCGCGCAGGTCTCCCCCGACGATATCTGCACCGCCGTCGACCGCGCGGGCTACTCGGCCTCGCCCGTCAGCGCGGGCACCGACGCTGTCCAAAGCGGAAGTGCGCAAGCCAGGTCCGGCGCCGCCCATATGGAGTCGCCGACCAAAAAGTTGGAGGCCGCCGCCTCTGCCATGCGCACCCGCCTCATCGTCTCGATCGTATTCCTCATCCCACTGTTCTACATAGGCATGGGGCACATGCTCGGCTGGCCGCTGCCCGGCATCTTCACCGACCATACCCACAGCATGACGCTCGCTCTCACCGAGCTCGCCCTGCTCATCCCCATCGTCTACATCAACGACGCGTACTTTATCAACGGGTTTAAATCGCTCGCGCACGGCGCGCCTACCATGGACGCCCTTATTGCCGTGGGTGCCACCGCATCCATTGCCTGGTCGCTCTACGCCATGTTTATCATGGCCGATCAGCTGGCCGCGGGCCAGGTCCACGAGGCCATGATGACGGGCATGGACAATCTGTATTTTGAGAGTGCGGGCACGATCCTGTCGCTGGTCACCGTGGGCAAATACCTCGAGACGCGCAGCAAGTCCAAGACCGGCGGCGCAATCGAGTCGCTGATCGACCTAGCGCCCAAGACCGCGACCGTCGTGGCAGAGGACGGCAGCGAGGCCACTGTGGACGTCGACGCCATCCTACCCGGTCAGGTGTTGCGCGCGCGCCCCGGCGAGTCCATCCCCGTCGATGGCGTGGTGCTCGAGGGCGCGTCGGCCGTGGACGAGAGCGCGCTCACCGGCGAGTCCATCCCCGTAGAAAAGACCGCCGGCGACACCGTCAACGCCGCCACGGTCAACCGCACCGGATCGTTTACCTTCCGTGCCACACGCGTGGGCGCCGACACGTCGCTTGCCAAGATCATCCAGCTCGTCGAGGACGCCAACGCCACCAAGGCGCCTATCGCCCGCCTGGCCGACAAGGTCGCCGGCGTGTTTGTGCCCGTGGTGTTTGCGATCTCGGCCGTGACCTTCGTGGCGTGGATGGCGCTGACCGGAAGCGTGAACGAGGCACTCACCTCCGCCGTGGCCGTGTTGGTGATCAGCTGCCCGTGCGCGCTGGGTCTGGCCACGCCCGTCGCCATTATGGTTGGCACCGGCAAGGGCGCCGAGATGGGCATTCTGTTTAAGAGCGCCGAGGCGCTGGAGAATCTGCGCAACGTGGGCACCGTGGTACTCGATAAGACCGGCACCGTCACCCGCGGCAAACCGGCTGTGACCGACATTGTGGTTGCCGCGCGCGCCGACGGCTCGCCCGCTATGAGTGAAAAGGCGTTACTGAAGCTCGCTGCCGCGCTCGAGCGCTCGAGCGAGCACCCGCTGGCAGAGGCGATTATGGCCGAGTGCGAGGCGCGCGGAATCGTGGCGCGCATGGTCGAGGACTTTGCCGCCGTGCCCGGTCGCGGCGTCACGGCGCGCGAGGGGCAGAATGTCATCGCAGCCGGCAACGTGCGCCTGATGAACAAGCTGGGCGCGAAGGTTCCCGCCGGCCTTGCCGAGCAATTTGCCACCGAGGGCAAAACGCCGCTGTTCTTTGCCAAGAACGGCGAGCTTGCCGGCACCATTGCCGTGGCTGACGAGGTCAAGGAGACGAGCGCCGAGGCCATCGCCGCAATGCGTTCACTCGGCGTCGATGTGCGTATGCTCACCGGCGACAACCGCGTGACGGCCGAGGCCATCGCCCGACGCGTGGGACTCACCAGCGAGCAGGTTATCGCCGACGTTCTTCCCGCCGACAAGGAACGCCACGTGCGCGAACTGCAGGATGCGGGCGGCAAGGTCGCCATGGTGGGCGACGGCATCAATGACTCCCCCGCCCTGGCGCGCGCCGACGTGGGCCTTGCCATCGGCACCGGCGCCGATATCGCCAAGGAGGGTGCCGACGTGGTGCTCATGCGCAGTGACCTCATGGACGTCGCCCGCGCCATCGAGCTATCGCGCGCCACGATCCGTAACATCAAGCAGGACCTGTTCTGGGCACTGTTCTACAACGGCATCGGCATTCCGCTGGCGGCGGGCGTGTTCTTCCCGCTCACCGGATGGCAGCTCTCGCCGATGTTTGGCGCTGCGGCGATGAGTCTGTCGAGTGTCTGCGTTGTGTCCAACGCGCTGCGCCTGAAATCCTTTAAGCCTAAGACGGCGCGCTGAAGCACCCGACCTTGCCCCTCAAACCGTCGCTCGCGTACCCAAGTACGCTTCGCTCCTCTTTCGGGGCAATCTCGGGCACCTCAGCGCGCCTTTAAGATGACGCTGTTCACGACTAAACTGTCAGATAATCTCAATCGATAAGGAGTACACCCATGCGTTACACAATCAAGACTTCGGGCCTTATGTGCGGCCACTGCGACGCTACTGTCGAGACGGCACTGCTCAACGTTGCCGGCGTGACCGATGCCGATGCCGACCACGAGACCCAGACCGTCCAGGTGGAGTGCGTCGACACCGTGACCGCCGAGCAGCTCGCCGCCGCTGTCGAGGCCGCGGGCGAGAAGTTCCACGCCCTGTCCGTGACCGCCGCGTAGCAGACGCTACCTACTCAATCCTCAGAAGTTGCGGTGAAATACGGACTGTTGTGCCGCCCTAGGCCTTTAAACAGTCCGTATTTCACCGCAACTGACGGGGGCATCCGGAAGATCGACCAGAAACGAGGACCCGCCATGATGGCAGACCACAAATCGGTGACCCGCATGCTCAAGACGGCACGCGGCCAGATCGACGGCATCCTGCGGATGGTCGAGGAGGACCGCTACTGCGTCGATATTTCCACGCAGCTCATGGCCACACAGGCGCTCCTCGCGCGCATTAACGCCGACGTGCTCAAGGCGCATATCGAGGGCTGCGTGACTTCGGCAGTCGAATCGGGCGACGAAGACCTCAAAGCCGCCAAGCTCGCCGAGATCGAACGCGTCGTCGACAAGCTCTCCAAGTAATTGGGGACATTGGGGACAGGTACGTTTGCGCCACATTGGTGCAGATTAACCTGTCCCCCTTGCTCTAAATCGGGTATAAGGGCGTGCGGCATATCGAATGAAAGGCAATTTGCATGAATGACTTTATGAAGGGCCGCAATGGCGCTGACGAACTCACCATCGTGATGGGCTTCGCAGGCATTATCATCGCCATTATCGGTTCGATGGCTCGTATCCAGTGGCTCAGCTGGATTGCCATCGCCGTAATCGTGATTGGCGTGCTGCGCGGCCTGTCCAAAAATATCGATGCACGTCGCAAGGAGAACGAGGCCTTTGTCGCCACGACCGCCAATGTTCCCGGCTTGGGCAAGTTCGTCGCCAGCTTGGGCGGCGGCGCTGCAGCGGCTAGCACCTCACGCGCAGCCGGCACCAGTAAGGAAGACTTTGAGCGTGCCAAGCGCACGGCCAAGAAGATGTGGAAGGGTCGCAAGACCACGGCATACCTCAAGTGCCCCAACTGCGGCCAGATGCTCTCCGTCCCCAAGGGCAAGGGCAAGATCCGCGTCACCTGCCCCAAGTGCCACGCCAAGATGGAGACGCGATCCTAGCCGCTACACCATAGGACAAAATAAAAGCCGAGGCCTCGCGTTGAGACCTCGGCTTTTTTTGATTATGACAAAGGGACCGTCCCTTTGTCTCGTCTACGCCACACCGTCGCGGGCCAGCTCCTCGGCAAGCGCTTCGGCAGGCATGGCCATAATCGCGTCGAGCTCGGCGTCCACCTCGGAAATACGCTTCACCTTGAGTTTGCGCACCAGATCACCACGACACATCACGTGCGTCGGCTCACGCAGTGCGCACAGGTTATCGAGCGGGTTCTTGCGCGTCACCAGGATATCGGCGGCCTTGCCGCACTCGATCGTGCCAGTCTCGCCGCCCAGCCCCAGCAGCTCGGCATTAACCTGCGTGGCTGTATGCAGTGCGAAGGCGTTGCTCACGCCGACATACTTGGCAAAATAGGCCACCTCACGCCACATGTCGTACTGCGTCACGAACGGGCAGCTCGAGTCCGTGCCAAGGCCCACCTTAACGCCAGCTTCCAGTGCGGCACGGGCGCTCTCGATGATGCCCGAGCACACGATGTCGCCGTTCTTCTTTTGTGTATCGGTCGAATGGGTCTTTTCCGGGTCGAGCAATACAAACGGCAGCGCCGGGCTGATAGTGCAGGTAACGCTGGGCGTACGTCCCTCAAGCTGCGTGCCCGCGGCGCCGCGGTACAGTTCCAAGATCTCGGGCGTCATCGGAGCGCCGTGCTCAATCGTGTCGACGCCGGCCTCAAGCGCGGCCTTCACACCTTCGGTGCTCTCGACATGGGCCATAACCGGCAAACCCACCTCGTGCGCAGCCTTGCACGCCGCCGCGGCAACCTCCACCGGCATGCGCAGCACGCCCGGCTCGCCCACCTCGGTCGCATCGAACACGCCGCCCGTCACGAACAGCTTGATGACATCGGCACCGCGCGCATACAGGTCTCGCACCTGCTCGGCCGCCTCGACGGGGCTGTTGGCCACCTGAGCGAACAGGCCCGCGCCATGGCCGCCCGGCACCGTGACGCCCGTTCCCGGCGCCACCAAACGCGGACCCTGATACTTGCCGGCATCGATAGCATCGCGCACGGCAAGATCGGCAAACAGTGGATCGCCCGCGCCGCGCACCGTGGTCACGCCGCTTGCCAGCTGCTGCTGGGCACTGCCTTTGAGGATGCGGCGGACGATGGCACGGCCCACGGGATTATCGAGCTTCTTCATCAGCGCGCCCGCATCGCCGGCCGAGACAGGCTTGCCCGAGCCGCACAGGTGCACGTGCATATTGATGAGACCGGGCATGAGATACGCACCACCCAGGTCGATAAGCTCGGCACCCGCGGGTGCCTGCGCCACAGCACTCGGCCCCATCCAGGTGATGACGCCGCGCTCAACAGTCACGGCCATATCGGGCTGCGGCTCCATATGCTCCGAGCCATCCAGAATGGTCGCATTGATAAACAACGTGGAACGATCGGCAGACGCCATATCGAGCTCCTCCCTCACGATTAACATGAACATTTGTCCATTATTACCTAGTCCCGCTGGATTGCTGCAGACGCATCGGCTAACGGAGGGAAGAGGGGATGTGGGGGGACGGAATACGCTGCAGTCCCACCCCAGCGACACCAGGGAAATGTCTCGATCTGTAACAGTTACGAGCTCAAATAACCTCTAAACGTTACAGATTGAGACAAAACCTCTCAGCGCCCATACCACTGACGTCTCCACTCCTCAGCCAAATCGGGCCGTCGCGGAATACCCGCTAACCTCATCTTCTCAACCAGCTTCCCCGGATTCTTGAGCTCATCAAACGTAAACCGAAGCACCTTGTGCCCGAGCATTGTCAGATGAGATTCCCGCTGACGCTCTGCCACGAATGGGTCTACCGACTCCCGGCCCCCGCCGCTCTGCAGGGTGTACTTCCCCTTTCCGTCGAGCTCGCCGATGACACACGTCCCGTCCTCGAGCCGCCAAAAATAGTCGACGCGAAACACCTGGCTCGGATCGAGCGGGTCGCGAAACTCCACCTGCAGCTCCGGAACCGGAAAGCCGTACGCAATAAAGAACGCTCGGAACCGAGACTCGCCGCCGTTTTCGGACAGCCCGTCCGCATACGACGCAATCACCTGTGCCCTGCGATACCCTCGCCTGCCCTCGCAATCGGCGCGGAGGCGCTCGCACAAATCCCCGCGTGATACGCCTTTCGCCCGCAGTGCAGAATCGGCAATCGCCAACCCGTAGGAGAAAGGCGCACGCAGCAAGCAATCATCCACCGTGCGCCAAAACGACGTCACCCGCACGCCATCGACACGCTCGAGCACGCCCGCCATCTGCGGACGCAACAACCTGCACCCGCCGCTCAACGTCACCGAACAACCCGTCTTAACAAGATAACGCGGCCCGAGCAGATCATTCGGCACTTCCAAACCCCACAAAAGCGCCGCGTCATAGCCCCAAAACGCCCAATCGGGATGAAATTCCGCAAGCCCTTTGATAGTCCTCAACGCTCGCTCCACCGGCGTCAATGCATCCCAATCATGCTGAAAACAGAACAGGTACGGCTCGGGCTCCGCGATATCGTCGGTTCCAACATGGCGCCGCAGCCACATGAGCTCGGTGTTGTCATGCGTTGCGAGCAGCGCACCTTGCTCGGTCGTCTCCGTGAGCCGCGCGAGCATCCTATTCCGCGCCAACGTGTTGCGAGTCGCATGTTTGTGTTTGAGAACGGTATTAGACACTTTCGTCACCACCACGTCAGACAAATGGACCATCGTCACCGTTGCCTCCGCTGACAAATGTCTTGATCTGTAACAGGAAGACAGTCTTTGAGCCTCTAGTTGTTACAGAACAAGATCTTTCGACAGCCGCCAACCTTCCGTCTCAATCTGTAACAGGTAGACCGGTTTTTGTCCCTAAACGTTACAGATTGAGACAAAGTCAGGGCAGCAGGGCGACACCAGTCACATCCCCTACTCCCACTCCTGCTCGTAGATGTTGAGGGACCTTACGTAGCGCCCCTGGGCGCCCATGATGTCGCGGACCAGGCGCAAAAAGAAGCTGATGCACGAGGTGTCGAAGCCGTCCTGCAGGTCCTCCGGATGCACCGCACCCGGCCCGTCGACCGCCGTGTCGCTCAGGCGCGCGATGTCATACAGATAGAGCTGTCCCGCCGTCAGCCAGACATCGTCGACGCAGGCGAGGCGCACCGCAATCGCACCGTCGCTCCAATGCTCCTTTTGCACGATATGCGGGTCGTAGACATCAAAGCGACGGTCGGTGCGCGTATCCTTCAGCGCAACCATGCCGTTCGCAAGATCCTTGTCCAAAATGCCAAAGCGCGAGAAATACTGTGTGTCGCGCACCTGCTCGAGCCGCTTGAGCGAGGCAGGCGAAAGCGATGCCGGCGGCTCATCAACATACAGCTCGAGCAGCGTCTTACCATGGCGATAGGGGCGCTCGAAGAGCAGCCAATCGGTAAATGCCATGTTGTAGGCCATGATTTCGTTTTGAGAAGGCTCGGTGCAATAGCCGAGCCACGGGTCGACAATGATCTCGAACTGCTCGCGCGCCGGCTCCAAAAACTGAAACTTCCGCAGCATCCAAAAATGGGCCATGTCGGCAATATCGTTGCCGACGGCTTCGGCCAGATGCGCTCGGTCTAAAACGTGGTCAGTCATGGCATCCTCCTCAAACTGATAGACCTCAATTTGAGCTTACGAGGAGGGTGGTCGGCCACGACCAGCGCGGGCAAAATAGGCCTCCGGCTGCAAACCAGATGCTGACCAAACACTTGACGAAAAGCTTGACCGAAAATGCGCACCGCAAAGAAACGGCAGGTAGATATAGACAGCCGACCCGCCATTTTGAGCCAAACGCCCGCTGCCACCACAGAAACAGCAGAGCACCACAGGCGCAAACGTCGGCGAATGAACGCTCGAACGTCAGCAAACGAGCAAATCGGTCGCAAACCCGCAAGGAGTGTCCCCAACGACCAGACAAAAAAGAACGTCCCCAACGACTAGTCATTGGGGACGTTCTTAAATGACTACTTTACAGCTCCAGCGCGTCGGCGACTTCGGCGGCGCAGGCGAGGGCGTCGGCCATGGCGCTTACCACGAGCGAGCTGCCGTTGCGAGCGTCACCGGCAACATACACCGGCGCGGCATCCGCGGCGACGCCGTCGACACGCGCCGCAAGATGCGAGCCCTCGGCGGCCATCACAGGCAGCGGACGGCCAGCGATGGCAACAGGCACGCCCACCGCATCGAACACGCCATGCTCAGGACCCGTGAAGCCACAGGCAATAAGTACCAGCTGTGCCGGCACCTCGTGCTCGGAGCCCGCGATGCGCTCGGGCTTGCCAGCCGACCAATCCAGATCGACCACGCGCAAGCCCGCGGCCGCGCCCTTCTTGTCCAGCAGCACCTCGAGTGTATCCACGCCCCAAGCGCGCATCTCGCCGCCCATGGCAGCGATGGCCTCCTGCTGGCCGTAATCGGTCTTCTTCACGTTGGGCCACTGCGGCCAGGGGTTGCTCGCCGCGCGCGCATCAGGCGCCGCCGGCAAGAACTCAAACTGGCGCACGCTGCGCGCACCTTGACGCACCGCGGTACCCACGCAGTCGTTGCCGGTATCGCCGCCGCCAATAACCACGACGTCCAGGCCGCGCGCGTCAATAGCGGGCTCACCGCCGTCGAGTACTGACACAGTCGAAGCCGTCAGATAGTCAACGGCATACACCACGCCGGGGGCGTCGATGTTCGCAGCCGAAAGCCCGCGCGGGGCACGGGCACCGGCAGCCACCACGACGGCGTCAAAGTCACCGAGCTTGGCGGCAACCTTGGGATCGCTCACATCGGCGCCCAGCTCAAACACAATGCCCAGCTCACGCATAAGCGCCACGCGACGCTCGACCACGGACTTCTCGAGCTTCATGTTGGGAATGCCGTACATGAGCAGGCCGCCCGGGCGGTCGTCACGTTCAAACACCGTCACGCGGGCACCGCGACGTGCAAGCTCCCATGCAGCCACCAGGCCAGCAGGACCGGAGCCCACCACGGCGACCGAGGGCGCGTCCTCCCCTGCCGGCTCAAAGCGACGCGGGCCGCCGTTTGCCCATTCGTGGTCGCTGATCGCGCGCTCGTTATCGTGAATCGTCGTGGGCTGACCGTCGACCGAACCCAGGTTGCACGCAGCCTCGCACAGCGCCGGGCACACGCGGCTCGTGAACTCGGGCATGGGCGAGATGAGCGACAGGCGCTCGGCGGCCTCGTCCCAGCGGCCGCGATACACCAGCTCGTTCCACTCGGGAATCAGATTGTGCAGCGGGCAGCCGCTCGGACGCGCCTTGCCAAAGCTCGCGCCCATCTGGCAAAACGCCACGCCGCACATCATGCAGCGGCTCGCCTGGGCGCGGCGCGCATCGTCGTCGAGCTCCACGTACAGCGGATCGAAATCGCGGCTGCGCTCCTCCACGGGGCGAAGTTCGTGGGTCACGCGATCGATATCAAGAAAAGCACCGGGCTTGCCCATGGCACTTACGCCTCCTTCTTGGTCGAAGCAACAGAGCTGGCAGCGGCGGGCACAGCACCAGCGACACTACCCGCCACATCGAAGCGAGCAACATCCGCGGCGCTCGCGCGACCGGTCACAATGTCAAACGCCAGCTCCTCAGCCTGCGCATGCGTCTTACCCACGGCCTCGGCCGCATCGACAATTGCCAGCACGCGCTCGTACTCGGTTGGAATGACCTTCACAAAGTGCTTGCTCATCGTCTCAAAGCTGTAGAGCAGCTTAATGCCGCGCGGGCTCTGCGTCGCGTCCACGTGCTCCTGGATGAGCTCGCGAATCTGCGCCAGCTCGCCGGCCGTCGGGGCTTTAAGCTCAACGCTCTCGTGGTTCACACGGGCATCGAGCGTGCCGTACTGGTCAAAGACATAGGCCACGCCACCCGTCATGCCGGCGGCGAAGTTCTGCCCGACCTCGCCCAGGATGAGCGCCAGACCACCCGTCATGTACTCGCAGCCATGGTTGCCGCAGCCCTCGACCACCACCGTGGCACCGGAGTTGCGTACGCCAAAGCGCTGGCCTGCCAGGCCGTTAATGAAGCCGCGGCCGCTCGTGGCGCCAAAGAACGCAACGTTGCCCACAATGATGTTCTCGTCGAACTTGTAGGTCGCATGCGGGTTGGGGCGCACCGACACCTCGCCGCCCGAAAGGCCCTTGCCAAAGTAGTCGTTGGCATCGCCGCACACGTTGAGCGTAATGCCGCGCGGCAGGAAGGCACCAAAGCTCTGACCGGCCGAACCATCGCAATCGATGGTGATGGAGCCGGCGGGCAGGCCCTCGGGATGCGCCTTGGTCACCGCGTTGCCCAAGATGGTGCCCACGCAGCGGTTGACGTTGGCGATATCGGCGCGGAAGCGAATCGGACGCAGGTGCGCACGGGCATCGGCCGTATAGGGCACAAACAACGTGGAGTCGAGCGTCTTGTCAAGCTCGCTGTCGGCAGCCATCTGGGGCAGGAAGTGACGGCCGTCGGCACCCGGGATGTGGGCACCAAACTCACAGGTCGCGCTCGCCAGCACGGGCGACAGATCGAGCAGGTTGGCCTTGCGGTTGCCCGGGACCTTGATCTGGCGCAGGCACTCGGGATGGCCGACCATCTCGTCGACGGTGCGGAAGCCCAGGCTCGCCATGACCTCGCGCAGCTGCTCGGCAACAAAGAGCATAAAGTGCTCGACGTGCTCTGGCTTGCCGCGGAAGCCACGACGCAGGCGGCAGTTTTGCGTAGCGATGCCGGCCGGGCAGGTATCCTGCTGGCAGTCACGCTGCATGAGGCAACCCATGGAGATGAGCGGCATGGTCGCAAAGCCAAACTCCTCGGCACCCAGCAAGCAGGCGACGGCAACATCGGTGCCGTCCATGAGCTTGCCGTCGGCCTCGAGCACCACGCGGGAGCGCAGGCCGTTTTGCAGCAGCGTCTGCTGGGCCTCGGCAAGGCCGAGCTCCAGCGGCAGGCCGGCGTGCCAGATGGAATCGCGCGCCGCGGCACCCGAGCCGCCATTGTGTCCGCTGATCAAGATCTTGTCGGCGGCGCCCTTGGCCACACCGGTGGCGATGGTGCCGACGCCGGCCTCGCTGACCAGCTTGACCGACACGCGCGCGCCGGGGTTGGCGTTCTTAAGGTCAAAGATCAGCTCTGCCAGGTCCTCGATGGAGTAGATGTCGTGGTGCGGCGGAGGCGAGATCAGGCCGATGCCGGGCGTGGACTGACGGACCTCGGCGATCCAGGGATAGACCTTCTTGCCGGGCAGGTGGCCGCCCTCGCCGGGCTTGGCGCCCTGGGCCATCTTAATCTGAATCTCGAAGGCGCTGCACAGGTAGCGGCTCGTCACGCCAAAGCGCGCGCTTGCCACCTGCTTGATGGCGGAGTTCTTGGAGTCACCGTTAGCCAGCGGGGTCTCGCGGCGCGGATCCTCGCCGCCCTCGCCCGAGTTGGAACGGCCATGCAGGCGGTTCATGGCGATAGCCATGCACTCGTGCGCCTCTTTGCTGATGGAGCCATACGACATGGCGCCGGTGTTAAAGCGGCGGACGATGTTGAGCGCGGGCTCGACCTCGTCAAGCGCCACCGGAGTACGGCCGCTGGCATCAAAGTCGAGCAAGTCGCGCAGGCGCACGGCACGGCCGGTGCGGTGCAGGCGAGCGCTGTACTCCTTAAAGGTATCGTAGCTGTCCTCGCGGCAGGCGGTCTGCAGCAGGTAGACGGTCTGGGGGTCGATGAGGTGATCCTCGCCGCCGAGCGGGCGCCACTTGGTCAGACCCAGCGTGGGCAGCTGATCGGGAGCCGGGCTCTTAAGGATAGCGAGCGCGGCGTCATAGCGCTCATTCTGCTCGCGCTCGACATCCTCGACGCCCATACCGCCCACACGGCTCACCGTGCCGGCAAAGTACGCGTTGACGAACTCCGGCGTAAAGCCCACGGCCTCGAAGATCTGCGCGGAGTGGTAGCTCTGCACCGTGGAGATGCCCATCTTGGACATGATGGAGACGATGCCCGCCGTCGCGGCCTTGTTGTAATTGGCGATGCCCTGCTCGGCCGTCACGTCCAGGTCGCCGCGTGCCGCCAGATTGCGGATGCACGCATGCGCGTTGTACGGGTAGATGCCGCTTGCGGAGTAGCCCACCAGCGCCGCAAAGTCGTGCGGAGACACGGCATCGCCGCACTCCACCACGATATCGGCAAAGGTGCGCACGCCGGCACGGATCAGATGGTTGTGCACGCAGCCCACGGCGAGCAGCGACGGCACGGGTACCTCGCCCGCAGCGGCACGGTCGCTCAGCACCACGATGTTCACGCCATCGCGAACCGCAGCCTCGACGTCTTCGGCAAGCTGCTTGAGCGCAGCCTGCAGTGCGCCCTCGCCGACGTCGCGGCGGTAGACGGCACGGAAGCGGCGAGTCTTAAAGCCCACGCGGTCGATGGCGCAGATGCGGTCAAACTCCTCCTCGTTGAGCAACGGGCGCTCCAAGCGCACCAGCTGGCAGGCCGTACGAGAGTCCTCGAGCAGGTTGCCGTGGTTGCCCAGGTAGAGCGTGGTCGAAGTCACCATGTGCTCGCGCAGGGCATCGATCGGCGGATTCGTGACCTGGGCGAACAGCTGATAGAAGTAATCGAAGAACGAGCGCGTCTTCTTGGACAGGCAGGCCAGCGGCGCATCGATGCCCATCGAGGCGAGCGGCGCCTTGCCTTGCTGGGCCATGGGACGCACGACCTCGTCAACGTCATCCCAGTGATAGCCGAGCTTTGCCATGCGCACGGCGGCGGGCACCTCGGCATCCTCGGCGAGCGCGGGCGCGGCGGGCTCATCAAGCGCGTCAACGGTCAGCGTCTCCTCGGCAATCCAGTCGCGATAGGGCTTTTCCTTGGCGTAACGGGCGCGCAGCTCGTCGTTGTAGCTCACGCGGCCGCGGGCAAAGTCGACCTCGAGCATCTGACCCGGTCCCAGGCAGCCGCTCGTCAGGATGTTCTCGGGGCGCACCTCGATGGTGCCCACCTCGCTCGCCAGCATAAAGCGGCCGTCGCGCGTCACGTAGTAGCGAGCCGGGCGCAGGCCGTTACGGTCGAGGGCGGCGCCCAGGGTGCGACCGTCGGTAAAGGCGATAGCGGCAGGACCGTCCCACGGCTCCATGAGCATGGACTGGTAAGCGTCGTAGGCGCGGCGTTCCTCACTCAGGCTGTCGTTGTGGTCCCACGGCTCGGGCAGCAACATGGACGCGGCACGCGTAAGCGGGCGACCGTTCATGACCAGGAACTCGAGCACGTTGTCCAGAATCGCGGAGTCGGAACCCTCGCGGTTGATGATGGGCATCACACGCTCAAGATCGTGCTGCAACACGGGGCTGTACAGGTTGGGTTCGCGGGCGCGAATCCAGTTGACGTTGCCCTTGAGGGTGTTGATCTCGCCGTTGTGGATGATAAAGCGGTTGGGGTGCGCGCGCTCCCAGCTGGGCGTGGTGTTGGTGGAGTAGCGCGAGTGGACGAGCGCCACGGCCGTCTTGACGGCGGCGTCGTTAAGATCGATGAAGAAGCGGCGCATCTGCGTGGCGACCAGCATGCCCTTGTACACGATGGTGCGCGAGCTCATGGAACACACGTAGAAGATCTTGTCGCGCAGGGCAAACTCGGCGTCGGCCTTCTTTTCGATGGTGCGGCGGCACACGTACAGGCGACGCTCAAAGGCATCGCCGGCGGGCGCATCGTCCGGACGGCCCAGGAAGGCCTGCAGGATAGTAGGCATGCAGGCGCGGGCTGTCTCGCCCAGGTCGTGCGGGTCGACCGGCACCTCGCGCCAAAAGAGCAGCGGCACGCCGGCCTCGGCGCAGCCCTCCTCAAACACGCGGCGGGCATCCTCTACGCCCTTCTCGTCCTGCGGGAAGAACAGCATGGCCACGCCATAGTCGCCCTCTGCCGGCAGAATCTGGCCGCACTTTTGGGCCTCTTTACGGAAAAAGTGGTGCGGAACCTGGAACAGGATGCCGGCGCCGTCGCCGGTATTCTTCTCGAGTCCTGTGCCGCCGCGGTGCTCCAAGTTGACCAGAATGGACAGCGCATCGTCCAGAATCTGGTGATGGCGCTCACCGTTGATATCGGCAAGCGCGCCGATACCACATGCATCGTGGTCGAATTCGGGGCGATAAAGGCCCTGCTGCTGAGCGGAATCTGCCTGCATCGCGATCCTCCCCTAGATATTAGACAGTCAGTTGAATAGGCATACTAGGAGCATCGCCGGCCCGTTGTGTTTCCCGCCCGTTTCGAAACAATTGCGTAACGCACGCCCTACGAGTGGGCGCCGCCGACCTCAAGGGCGACAACAAGGGCCCCAAGTTCGGCCTGCAAACTCACCTCTTCAAACATCTCAATCTGTAACAGTAAGACCCAATTTCGACGACTAACTGTTACAGATTGAGATGTTTTCGAGAGACGGTTCCGAATGTCTCGATCTGTAACACGAAGGGTCAGTTTTGGCGGTCAGCTGTTACAGATCGAGATTTTCCATAGGACCATTTCTTCCTGTCTTGATCTGTAACACCTAGACCCAATTTCCATCCCTAGTTGTTACAGATCAAGACATTTCGGCAACCCCCTTTCCCCACCCCATTCAAATACAACAATTTTGTTAGTCGTGGTTAACTTTTTGGCCTAAAACGGGTATCCTTTGCGGCGTCAAGCAAACGGCACGCGCGCCGTGCCAGATCAAGGAGGCCCCCATGGCACGCCAGAAAGACCAACAGACGATGCAACTTGTCCTTATCCGTCACGGAGAATCCGAGTGGAACAAACTCAACCTGTTCACCGGCTGGACCGATGTTGAGCTCACCGACACGGGCCGCGAAGAAGCCGCCGCAGGCGGTCGAGCCCTCAAAGAAGCGGGTTTCGACTTTGACGTCTGCTACACCTCGCGCCTCAAGCGGGCAATCCATACCCTCAACATCGTGCTCGCCCAGATGGACCGCGAATGGCTGCCCGTCATCAAGTCCTGGAAGCTCAACGAGCGCCACTACGGCGCGCTGCAGGGTCTCAACAAGGCCGATGCCGCGGCGGAGCACGGCGACGAGCAGGTACTCATCTGGCGCCGTTCCTTCGATGTCTGCCCGCCGGCGCTCGAGCCGGGCGATAGTCGCGACCCCCACACGCAGGAGCAATACCGCGACATCGCGCCCGACCAGCTACCCTACACCGAGTGCCTCAAGGACACGATTGCCCGTGCCTGGCCTTATTTTGAGGACGAGATTCGCCCCCAGATGCTCGCCGGCAAGCGCGTGCTCATCGCCGCGCACGGCAACTCCCTGCGCTCTCTCGTCATGAAGTTTGAGCACCTCACGCCCGAGGAGATCGTCAAGGTCAACATCCCCACCGGCGTGCCGCTCGTCTACACCTTCGATGCCGAGTTCAACGTCCTCGATAAGCGCTACATCGGCGACCCGACAACCATCGCCGCCAAGATCGACGCCGTGGCCAATCAGGGCAAGGCGCACAAGTAGCCCCAACCCAAGCCCAGCGCGCGGCGCCACGTGATCCAAGCGCGGCGCCGCACCACCCATATGCAGGAACCCACCATGTTCAACACCATGCCCAACCATCTCAAACATCATTTTGGCTCCCGACGCACTGGCGGCCACGGAGGCCTAGACATCGCACGGCACATCGGGCCCGGCCTGCTCGTGACCGTCGGCTTTATCGACCCGGGCAATTGGGCCTCCAATATGGCCGCCGGCTCGCAGTTTGGCTACGCGCTGCTGTGGATCGTCACGCTGTCCACGATCATGCTCATCGCGCTGCAGCACAACGCGGCGCACCTGGGTATCGCCACGGGCGCCTGTCTTGCCGAGGCCACGACACGTTACCTCCCCCGCTTCGTTGGGCGCACGGTGCTCGCCAGTGCCTATCTTGCGACCATCGCCACCGCCATGGCCGAGATCCTGGGCGGCGCGATTGCGCTCCAGATGCTCTTTGGACTGCCCGTGCGTGCCGGCTGCGTCATCGTGGCAGCAGTATCGATGGCGATGCTCATGACGAGCTCCTACAAGCGTGCCGAGCGCTGGATTATCGCCTTCGTAGGCGTGGTAGGACTCTCGTTTTTGGCCGAGCTCGCGCTGGTCAAGGTCGACTGGCCGCAAGCCGCCATAAGCTGGATCACGCCCAGTATGCCCACTGGCTCGGCCGCGATTATCGTTAGTGTCCTGGGTGCGGTCGTTATGCCCCATAACCTCTTTCTACACTCCGAGGTCATCCAATCCATGCACTTCGAAGGCCAAGGCGAGCAGGTTATCGAAGAACGTCTGCGCTACGAGCTCTTTGACACGCTCTTTTCGATGGGTGTTGGCTGGGCAATCAACTCGGCCATGGTCATCCTGGCCGCGACGACTTTCTTTGCGCACGGCATTGTCGTAGACGACCTCGCCGTCGCAGCGGCCACGCTCTCCCCCATCTTGGGCCCGGCGAGCTCGACCATCTTTGCGGTGGCGCTGCTGTTTGCGGGCCTCTCGAGCAGTGTGACGGCGGGCATGGCGGCAGGCACCATCACCGCGGGTGTGTTCGACGAGGAATACGACATCCACGACCGACACTCCTCGATCGGGGTGGCGGCCTGTTTCGTCGGCGCAGTGACGGCATGCCTGGGCGTCAAAAATCCCTTTGAGGGCCTCATCTGGAGCCAGGCGCTGCTGTCGCTTCAATTGCCGATTACGGTCTTTGTGCTCATACGACTCACCAGTTCGCCCCGCGTCATGGGCAAATACGCCAACTCGCGCCCGCTCAACGCACTGCTCGTAGGGATCGGCGCCATCGTGACGATTCTCGATGTCGTGTTGTTGACAGGGATGTAATGGGGCGGGGCACCTACCCAGACAAACGTCTCGATCTGTAACATCTAGGCCCGCTTTTGATGTCTAGATGTTACAGATCGAGATCTTCTGCCGGACGGTTTTGGTTTGTCTCAATCTGTAACACGTAGACCCCGTTTTCACTGCCAGATGTTACAGATCGAGATTTTGAGAATGATGGTTTTGATTTGTCTCGATATGTAACACGTAGACCCAATTTCCACTTCTAGATGTTACAGATCGAGACATTTCTTCAGCTCCAACCTTTTGTCTTAATCGGTAACAGGAAGACCCGTTTTGAGCCGTTAGATGTTACAGATTGAGACAAAAGGTCGGCCGGACTCACGACAGACAGGATCGGCTAACAGCAGCCGTGATCCCTTGGGGACGGAGGAAAGGGCCCCGGCCGAGAATTCGACCGGGGCCCTTGGACAGAGCTATGTGTTGCTGCAAGTCGTGTGTCTACGAGCTACTCCTCGACGAGCTCAAACTCATCGGGGCCGACGCCACAGACCGGGCACACGTAGTCCTCGGGCAGCTCGGGCGTATCGACCTCAACCTCATAACCGCAAACGGTGCACACGAACTTGTACGTCTTCTTTTCCTCAGCCATGATGTTCTCCTCTCGAACGTGACTGCTGGTGTACTTGCTTATTAGTATATATTCTCAATAATATAATGCAAGTAGTTTTACAGCATTTCTACCCTTGGTACGAAGAGGCCTTGGGCGGCGTCTTGCCCTTCAAGACCTTGTGATAGTAGTCATAGGTCAGCGGAGCCTCGCCGCTCAAGCGCTCGGCGTCCTCCACCTCGCCGATAAAGAGCAGGTGCGTGCCCACATCCACGGTATCAATCAGACGGCAGCTAAACAGCGCCGCCGCGTGCTCGGGCACATAAGGCATGCCCAGAGCGGTCTCGCGGGTCTCGTACTTGGCAAACTTGTCGTAATCGCTGCTGGTGCGGAAGCCAAAGTTGCCGATATAGAGCATGTCGGCGGTCTGATCGATCACGGTCAGCGCGAACGCTTTGGCCGCGGCAATGACGCCCGAGGTGACGTTGTCCTTATTCACGGCAATCGAGATGCGCGGCGGGGCGGACGTCACCTGCACCGCTGTGTTGATAACGCAGCCGGCACGCAGCCCGTCGGCCGCGGCGCTCACCACATACAGGCCACTCGGCATCGTAAAGAACGCAGTTTTGTCCATAACGATCACTCCCCTAGCTCAGGTTGGAACCTCATGGATGTATGTACCCACAAAAAAGGCGGCACCCATAACGGACGCCGCCTTTGAGACATATGTGCCAGAACAGTAAGAAAGATGAGACGCCCGCAGTTGCGGTGAAATAGGGACTGAATAGCCCCTCAAACAGGCAAAACAGTCCGTATTCCACCGCAACTTATACAGAGTGCCTAGCGGTTGCGTTCCTTAAGGGCGCGGTCGATCTCGCGTTGGACATCACGCTTGGCCATGTCCTCGCGCTTGTCGTAGAGCTTCTTGCCGCGACCCAGACCCAGCAGCAGCTTTACGCGGCCGTCGGTATTAAAGTAGAGTTCCAACGGAACCAGCGCATAACCACGGTTGCGAAGTTTGCCGTCAAGAAAGTCGATCTCCTTGCGGTGCAGCAGCAGACGACGCCGACGGTCGGGATCGCGATTCCACACGCCACCATGGCTATAAGGGTGGATATGCAGGCCGACGAGCCAGCACTCCCCGCCGCGGATCAGCGCGAAGGTATCGGTGATCTGGCAGGCGCGCTCGCGAATCGACTTGACCTCGGTGCCACTCAGTTCAATACCGCATTCGAACGTCTCATCGATAAAGTACTCGTGATGTGCCGAGCGATTCTTGGAAATGAGTTTGCGCTCGCGCTTACTGGGCATCGCCGGCCTCCTTGGCTCCATCGGCGTTTGAGCCCGCAGTCTCGCGCTTTGCCTTGCGTTCGGCATTGAGCTCGGCATCGCTCTCGCGCACCAGTTTGATAATCGCCGCGCAGGCTTCCTCGCCCACCAAGTCGCGAGCACGCACCGTCAGGCGCGTCGCCTCCTGCTTGTCGCCGTCGCTTGCAGCATCGGTCGCGCACATAATCAGGCAGATGGCAATCTCGGCCGAAGGCGAGGTCGGCACGCCTTGCAGGGCCAGTTCACCCATCACGTGGTCGTCGCTCTCATCAGCGGCATCCGGATAGGTGGTATGGATCTTGTTGAGCAGGCGCGTCGTATGCGCATCGTTGGGCGCCAGGCGCAGCGCCAGACGCGCGCAGCCCACGGCAGCCGAAACGTTCTCGGTCTCGGGCTCCAAGAAGTACTGACCTAGATTGGCGTAAGCGCGGGCGGCGCACTTGCCATCGCTTGCACGCTCCAGCACCGAGAACGAGAGCGATGCCCATTCCTGCTTGTCCTCGAGTGCGCGGAACAGCTCGGCCAAATCCAAGCGATAGTTGCAGTTCATGGGGTCCCAACGCACAGCCTGCATCAGGGCATTGCGAGCGCTCACAAAATCCTGTTGGCGAATGTAGGCAAACGCCATGTCAGAGTACAGGCGGTCAAACGGCACCTCGACCTGCACGAGCTCGCGCGGATCCTTCTCCACGCGGCGATAGGCCAAGCGCTCAAACTTGCTATCGAAGCTAAAGTATTGGCGCTTCTCCTCCGTCTTGCACTCGGCGTCGATATACTCCTCGGCAAGCTCCACCAGGCGCTCCAGCAGCGGCGTCGCCGTAGCCAGGTCGCCCTGCGCCAGATAGTTCTCGGCATACGTGATGTCTTGCAAGCTGATGGGCAGGTCCATGACAACTCCTCGGTCCAGGCGGCAGACTCAACGCGCCTTAAACATCGGTCAATACACAAAACCCGGGTCTCTTACGAGGCCCGGGCGTTTAATTTTGGTAGCCCGTACCAGATTCGAACTGGTGATCTCCGCCTTGAGAGGGCGGCGTCCTAAACCGCTAGACGAACGGGCCATATGTAGCAAATGCAATGGCTGGGATGGAGGGAGTCGAACCCCCATTGACGGAACCAGAATCCGCTGTCCTGCCATTAGACGACATCCCAATGACTGCATCGCTGCGCTCGGCTGTGCCTTTGCGCAAGAAAGAAATATACGGGAAGTCTCGCCGTGACGCAAGCCCCAATTTTGACTTTTTTGAAATTCAGTCAAATTGGCCTAATTTAGTCCAACCCGTGAAAGACCTGTGAAGCCGACCGCTGTACACGAAGGGCAAAACGCCGCGAGCGGTAGCCGTCAACCGTTGGCAGATTCTACCGCGAAAACGATAGCACCAGGCAACACAATCGAAGTATCAATGATCGCGTAGATATCGAGGCGCCATGGACGAAGAGCTTGATTACCTATGGGAGACCCTGGGCCTTGAGATCACTGCCGACCTTTGGCCCGAACGGGACAAAATCCATCCCACACTGCGCCCCGCCATCACGGTGATGCAGGCAAAATACCGCCGTGCATCCTTTTTGATCATGCGGATGTCATGGCACGCGGGACTCCCCGACCTTAAGCGAATCCAGGCAAGCCTCGTCGAATTGTCCGGTATGCCGACCGTCATATCCGAGGCGCACCTGGAGCAGCGCCAGCGCGAGCGACTGCAACAGCAGCGGATTCCCTTTATCTGCCCCGGCGTTCAGGCATATCTGCCCTTTATGGACGAGGAGTACTGGAGCGGCAAGCCCAACAAACACGTAAAGGTCTACGATCCACACGAATGGGCGCAGCTGGCGGACTGACTGGGGCAGGCCCGCCGGCGGAAAGTGCATCCCACCCTGAGCACTCAAAACGGGTCGCACTTTCCGCAGCCGTTACAGCAACGCCTCGGCCCAAGCCGATTCCCTAAAGCCGGGAATCGCAAAGTCGTCGCCCACCAGCAGCGGACGCTTGACCAGCATGCCGTCGGTCGCCAGCAGCTCGTAGCACTCCCGATCCGTCATGCCCGCATCCAAACGCGCCTTCAGGCCCAGCTCTCGATATTTCATGCCCGACGAATTAAAGAAGCGCCGCACCGGCAGCCCCGAACGAGCAATCCAGGTCGCAAGCTCATCAGCCGTGGGATTGTCCAAAACGATATCGCGGTCGATATACTCTACCCCATGTTCGTCCAGCCATGCCTTGGCCTTCTTACAGGTCGAGCACTTGGGATATTCAACAAACAATACCGCCATGGGATTTCCTTTCTTAGAGAAAACAGGTGTCTGGAAAACTGCACATCGACGACCACTCGCGATTGCAGCCGTTATTGTAGTCAATGTCGAAGCATAGGCAGTCGCGATGTCTCGTCTTAAGGTTAGCGCCTCGCATGGGTGCCGATCGGCCGAGTCGCATGGCGCACCAACGCCGCCGTCAGCAATACCAACAGCATGGCGGTGACATAGCCCACAGCATCGAATCCTAAATCGATAACGTCGAAATGCCTGCCGGGAACAAAGATCTTATGTACCTGATCGCCAACGGAGCAGGCGGCGCAAAAGAGCAATACGGGCACGCAACGGGAGCATACGCTCCACGGACGCCGGGAAAAGCAAACCACGACCACCGAGGCGAACAATCCGACGAGGAAAAACTCTACGGTATGGGCAACGCGACGGACGTTCGTGCCCACCCAGATGCGAATGGAAGCAAGTCGGCCAGACCGGACATTCGAGGCAGCCGAATCGGTGCCCCCGGTCATTCCGTTCTCCGCCTGGGCTTCACCCGTGGCATCGGCAGCCTGAACGCCCGTGGCCTGACCCTCCACCACACGCGCGGTGGACTCGCTCAGCAACGACGTCTCCACCGCATTTTGCTCCGTCAGCACCCAGATACCCGCCAGCGTTGCAGCGAACAGAATGATCGCGGTCCATCCGATTATTTGTTTTATGCGCGCCAAGGGCCAACCTCCTTTTTTTGAATATCAGCGAGTGTAGCCCCAAATGACATCGTCAACGTATCAAAATTTGAATCGCAACAGGAAGCGACAAAGCGACGCAAACCCCTACCCCGCCTCGCGCATCCAGCGATCGAACGTCCCCACGCACACGCCCAGGCACTTTGCTGCCTGGCTGCGGGTAATATCGCCTGCCTCATAGCTATCGCGCACCAGCTCAAACTGAGGAGGGCACGGCTTGCGAGGTCGACCGAAACGGACCCCTCGCGCCCGCGCCGCTGCAATTCCCTCCGCCTGGCGCCGATGGATATTCTCGCGCTCCACCTGCGCCACGTAACTCAGCAGTTGCAGCACAATATCGGCAATCAGGGTGTTGGTCACATCCGGCGCGCCGCTGGCCCTGACGCGCGTGTCAAGCAATGGCATATCCAACACCACAATGGCAACCCCGAGCTCCTTGGTAATGCGTCGCCATTCCTCAAGAATCTCGGAGTAATTACGACCAAGTCGGTCGATAGAAAGCACCACCAGCACGTCCCCGTCTCCCAGGACGTGTAACAGCTCGCGATAACGCGGTCGATCGAAGTCCTTGCCGCTCGCATGGTCAGCATAAATATTCGCTGAGCCCACGCCATAGGCGCCCAGCGCATCCAGCTGCCGATTAAGGTTCTGATCGCGCGAACTCACCCGCGCATAACCGTACACCGTCGCCATCTCATCCCCGCTTTCTTGTAAACCTGCCAAAAAGGGACAGGTTTATTTTGGTAGGTTTTACCTCTCAAATAGCAGGTAAGCGGGCGGCCGAGCAGACGGCAAGGTAGCCACGATTCAAATGCGAAGGGCGGCCCCGAAAGACCGCCCTCCGCTCTCCCGCCACGAGTCGGGATTTAGCTAATGGATAAGCTTAAAGTCCAAGTGTCCACGCGTGGTATTGACGCGCGAGACCTCGATAATCACGCGCTGGCCCAGTTCATAGCGAGTCCCCGTGTCGGCGCCCGTCAGCGTAAGCGCGTCCTCGTCGAACTCGAACCACTCGTTGCCCAGGCTCTTAATTGAAACCAGGCCCTCAACCTGCGTCAAATCCAGGCGTACGAACAGGCCCACACTGCTAACCCACGAGACGGTTCCGGCATAGCGCTCGCCCAGACGGTCCTCATAGTACTGGGCAATCTTAATCTTTTGCGTCGCATGGCTGGCGGCATCTGCCGCGCGCTCGGCATCGCTGCATGCGCGGCAGATCTGCGGCAGAATGCGCGGCAGCGACTCGCGCCCCTTGCCGATCAGCCGCGGCGTACGGACCAAGGCGTCCTTGCCGCCGAGCTGCTCATAGGCCAACTGCAGTTTGAGCACGCGGTGCACCACCAGATCGGGGTAGCGACGGATGGGACTCGTAAAGTGACAGTAGCACGGCGCGGCGAGCGCAAAGTGGCCCTCGTTGCGCGGCTTGTACAGCGCGCGCTGCATGCTGCGCAGAAGCAGCGTGTTGACGAGCGGTGCGTTGGCCGTACCGGCGGCAGCATCAACTGCAGCCTGCAGCTCATCGGGGCTCCCCAGGGCAATACCGGCAGCACGGCGATCGTCGATGATGCCTAGCTGCGCCAGCGCAACGGCGGCACCGTGCAGGCTATCGGGGCTCGGATCCTCATGCACGCGATAGCAGGCCTCGATATCACGGTCTGCCAGCCACTCTGCAACGCACTCGTTGGCGAGCAGCATGGCTTCCTCGATAAGCGACGTGGCACACGAACGCTCACGCGCCACAATCTGCACGGGCACTCCGTCCTCATCCAATAGAGCGCGAATCTCGGCTGTGTCAAAATCGACTGAGCCGCGGGCGCGACGAATACGACGGCGAAGTTCGGCGAGTTCGTTAGCGGCGACAAGGAAATCGCCGAGGTCGATGTTGTAGCCGCGGGCGGCCTCCTCGCACGCAAGACCGCGCTCGAGCGCTTCCTCGCGCGAGGCTTCAACTGCGGCAACATCCTCGGCGGCACCCTCCAGCACCGAATACTCCACCGCACCGGCACGCTCCAGCAGCGCCTCGGCGCCGTCGTAGTCCATGCGCACGCGCGAGCGGATCACGCTGGGATAGGGATCGTAACGGCGCACGCGACCCTGCGCATCGAGCTCGATATCGACGGTAAACGCAAGACGGTCCTCGTCAGGGCGAAGCGAGCACAGGTCATTGGACAGCCGTTCGGGCAGCATGGGAAGCACGCGATCGGCCAGATACACCGATGTCGTACGATAGCGAGCCTCAAGATCGATATGCCCGTCCCAAGCCACATAGTGTGAAACGTCGGCGATATGCACACCCAGCTTGTAGCCACCCTCGGGCGTGCGCTCCAGCGAAATGGCGTCGTCAAAGTCGCGCGCGTCGACTGGGTCGATCGTGATGACAAAGCGGTCGCGCAGATCGCGGCGGAGCGGGTCCTTAAGCGCCGCGGACACATCGAGCGAAAGCCCCTCGGCCTCGTCCAGCGCGGCCTCGGGATAGCTATCGGTATAGCCGTAACGCGCCATCACATATTGAACGCCCAAATCGGGCGCGTCATCTCCGCCAATGCGGCGTTCGATCGTCACGGTGCCCGATTCCAGGCGCGTCGGGTAGGTCAAAATGCGCGCGACAACAGCATCACCCGGGTGAACGCCCAGGCGATCCGCCGAGGTATCCTCGGGCAGGATGAAGAAGTCGGCCTTCAGGCGCGAATCGAGCGGCTCAATCACACCGAGCGGACCGGCGGTCTGGTACGTGCCCACCACGCTTATGGCTGCGCGCTCAACCACGCCCTCGATCACGGCGCGTCGCTCACCGTGCGGGCTGTTCTTAATGCTCACGGCAACGGTATCGCCGTCCATGATCTCACGCTTGCCGCGACCCATGACCTTGTAGTCGCCGTTTTCGGTTACAACGTAGGCGCTATGCTCATGGAGCTGCACGCGTCCGGTCAGGCTCGGACGGCGTTCGCTGCGCACCGGCCCGCGCTTATTGCGAGCTCCACGCTTATGCTTGTTATTGCGCCCCATGGCGCCTCCTAACTATCGATTGCCGTTTACATCCCAAGAGTCTACCCAAATGATCCCTAGGGGACAAAAAACGGGCCGCCCCATAAGAGACGACCCGTTGGAAGGGATGAATTCCAGGCATGCCTACACGCGCAGGTAGCGGCGCATGGCGATGGCAGAACCAAAGAGACCGATAATCACGCCGACCAGAATCAGCGCAGCATAGGTCACCAGGTAGTACTGCATCGGCAGGGCAAACGACATCCAGCCGATGCTCTCCTGCAGACGCGGAATCATCAAATTGCGCAGCAGCTCCAGAACGCCGATGGAAAGCAGCGAGCCCAAAATGGCCTGCAGTACGCCCTCGGTGATAAACGGGCCGCGAATGAAGCCGTTGCTGGCGCCTACCAGACGCATAATCGCAATCTCACGACGACGCGCCGTGATGGATAGGCGAATCGTGTTGTTGATGAAGATGAAAGCGATAAAGGTCAGAAGGCCAACGAGCACCACGGCGGCGATGCGGATATAGTTGGTCACCTGGAACAGGCGGCTCACTTCCTCCTGGCCGTACAGCACGCTCGCGTTGACGTCGCCGTCATCCGCGATCTTCTGGAAATCGGCATCCTTCTTGAGCTTTTTGGCCGTGCTCTCGACCTTGGACGGATCGTCCATCTCAATTGCAAACGAAGCCGGCAGCGGGTTCTGGCCATCGAGCGCGCTCATGGTGGCGTCGGCGTTGCCCGACATCTTGCTCGTATACTCGGCCAGCGCGTCGTCCTTGTCCTTATAGGTCACGGACTTGACGTTATTCCACGTCTTAAGCTCGGCCTCAAAAGCCTGAACATCGGCCTGATCGGCGTCATCGCTAATGAACGCGTTGATGACAACCTGATCCTCGACGGTGCCGATCACGGAGTTCAGCATCGCGGAGCCCATGATGAACAGGCCGATGATAAACAGCGAAAGGAAGATCGTGATGACGGCGCCGAGCGAGGTAGTCCAGTTACGGAAGAAGTGGCTGATTGCCTCTTTGAAGGAGTAGCCCACGTTAGTTGGTGCCATAGTTGCCGTAACCTCCCCTCTCCTGGTCGCGAATAACGTGGCCGCCCTCGAGGGCGATCACGCGACGGTGCATGCTATCGACCATCTCGCGGTCGTGCGTGGCGACGATCACGGTAGTGCCGGTGCGGTTAATACGCTCGAGCAGCTTCATGATGCCCAGCGAGATCGCCGGGTCGAGGTTACCCGTGGGCTCGTCGCAGATCAGCAGCGGCGGACGGTTGACCATAGCGCGGGCGACGGCAACGCGCTGCTGCTCGCCACCGGAAAGCTGGTCGGGCAGCGAGTCCATCTGCTCGGCCAGGCCGACCAGACGCAGCACCTCGGGCACCTGGCTGCGAATAACGCCCTTGGGCTTGCCGATGCACTGCAGGGCAAACGCCACGTTTTCGTAGGCGGTCTTTTGCGGCAGAAGCTTAAAGTCCTGGAACACGGCGCCAATCTGGCGGCGCAGGAACGGAACCTTGCGGTTCTTGATCTTCATGAGGTCCTGACCGGCAACCAGGATGCGGCCGCTCGTCGGCTTGACGTCACGGTTGAGCGTCGACAGCAGCGTGGTCTTACCCGAGCCGGAGTGACCGACCAGGAAGACAAACTCGCCCGGATAGATCTCGATGTTGATGTCGTCGAGTGCAGGCTTGTTGGGCTGTGCCGGATAGATCTTGGTGACATGCTCCATAAGGATGACGGGCTCGACACCGGCCTGCTTGGCCATCTTCTTGCGGCTGGCCTGCGGATCGATGGGCGCAAACACCGACGTAAAATCGGGGTTGTTGAGCGCGTTATCGAGGCTTGCGACCTCGGCGGCCTGATCGCTCTCGACCACCGGGGCAGCAGGCTGTGTGGGGTCGGGAATAGCGGCAAAGAGACCGGACTGCGCAGGCTGAGGAGCCGGCGTCGCAGGGGCCAAGGGGTCGGGAATGCCGGCCATGGTAGGCTGCGGCGTGGCGGCACCAGCCTGAGGCTGCTCCACGCGAGCGGTCACGGCCTGAACGGGCTCAAAACCCGCCGCACCGGAAAGCGCGACATCGCTGGTTGGATTGTAGGCAAAGGGATCGGATGCCGGCTGTGCCTGATCTGCCGGCTGAGCGGGGGCCTGAGCAACAGGCTGGCCCTCTGAATCCGGAGTGGCGAAACGACTGCCCTGGACGCCTGCCTGCGTCTTGGGGGCATCATCGCCCGCACCGGAGGTACGGAAGTGGTTACCCACTGGTGCTCCTTATCGTCGTGCGTTTAAACTACATGAGCGCTTTATATTTTAGCAGCATTAACTTTGCTGCACATAAGAAGCATGGCGTGCTTAGGGATCCCGTCGGCCGGGCACAGGGTTACTCTCCAAATCGTCCTCGGACATGTCGGAGCCCCCGCTGTGCGCTTCGCGCGGCAGGGGCTCCTCCGTCCTGCGGAAAGATTTGGAGAGTAACCCTGTGCCCGGCCTGCGGCTACTAAGGGGCCGCTGCGTTTTGCTTGGGTGCAGCTGCGCCGCGCTCGTGGGTTGTCTGAATTGCGCTTTGCCGATATATGCCCTTTTCCCTGATGGGACCGTGCTTGAGGGGCGTCTTCATGAGTTGCGGTGAAATAGGAACTGTTTTACCAGTTAAAAGGTCTAATCAGTCCCTATTTCACCGCAACTTAAATTAAGGCTAATTGTTGCGCAACTCGAATTTGAATCATCGATTTACATTGGCCTCGATAGGAACGTCTATGGTTGTAGGAGCTGGTATGAATTGTCCTTATTGTGGTGCTGAGTTGCGCAATGGCGTGAGGTATTGCACAACATGTGGGGTTGCCATCCATGGCATGTCGACTAATTCTGCAATTCGGGTAAAGCCTCGGAATAACATTGCGGTTGTTCTTACCTGCATGTTGGCAATTGCCATTGTCGGCGGCAGTTGTTTGGGCCTTCGTCTGCGGCAAGCATTGTCTTGTTTTATATCGGCTCATTCGGAGCATGCTATTGTGCTCAACATCTCTGCCGCAGGTTGGGATACCGATAGCGGGGCCTCACGTGTCCCGATACACATTACGGGCAAGACTGTCGACGGGATAACGGTCGACAAGGTTGAGTTCGTCGCCTCCGACGGTTCCGGTATCAGCCTCATTCAAGGTGTGTACACGCTCGAGGCGGCAGGTTCCCCCATCGCCACCGATGGCAAGATTTATATAATTCCCTGTACGAGCGCGACGCTCGTCCTCGACGATGTCTTTGCCGCAGGCGAAACGATCGATCTCGCCGAGCTCGCTGAGCAGGATTCGATACTCACCTTCTGCCCCATCGATGCCGGCGATATGACTAACAACGAAATCTATGATGCCGCCCTACTCGCCATGACATATAAAGGCGACGACGCCCCTGATGTTGCCGCACTGTGCCAGGCAGCAATCAATCGTCGTGCCGCCGCCAGCAAAAGCGAGAACGCCTTCGAAAGTTGCGGTGAAATACGGATTAATTGAGCCTTTAGGCTGGCAAAACAGTCCTTATTTCACCGCAACTGAAACAGGGGCGCTCTCCAAGAGAGCGCCCCTGCCGGGATTCCATAGTACTGGCGAAGCAGTTTTATAGTTCTGGCGAAGCAGTCCTTGAGATCCGCCTTGCCTTATGCCAAGAACTCTTTGGTGGTCGCCACGATGTTGGCGGCGTCCAGGCCGTACTTGTGCAGGAGCTCGGCACCCGGGCCGGACTCACCGAAGGTGTCGTTGACGCCGATCTTCTTGAGCGGCGTCGGGCACTGCTCGCACAGGACGTCGGCAACGGCGCTGCCCAGACCACCGATCACAGAGTGCTCCTCGACGGTCACGACGTGGCCGGTCTTGGTGGCGCTCTTGACGATCAGGTCGGCATCGATGGGCTTGATGGTGTGCATGTTGATGACCTCGGCGTCGATACCCTCGGCAGCGAGCTGCTCGGCGGCCTCGAGAGCCTCGCCGACCATCAGGCCGCAGGCAATGATGGTCACATCGGCGCCCTCGCGCATGACAATGCCCTTGCCCAACTCGAACTTGTAGGTCTCGGGGTCGTTGATAACCGGCGAGGCCAGACGGGCGAAGCGCATGTACACGGGGCCGTCGCACTCGTAGGCGGCGCGCGTCACGGCACGGGCCTCGATGTCGTCGGCGGGAACGATCACGGTCATGCCGGGGATGACACGCATCAGGGCGATATCCTCGCAGCACTGGTGCGTGGCGCCATCCTCGCCCACCGAGATACCGGCGTGCGTGGCACCGATCTTAACGTTAAGGTGCGGATAGCCGATGGAGTTGCGGACCTGCTCAAAGGCGCGGCCGGCGGCAAACATGGCAAAGCTGCTCGCGAAGGCGACACGGCCGGTGGTTGCGATACCGGCGGCAACACCCATCAGGTTGCTCTCGGCGATGCCCACATCGAAGAAGCGGTCGGGGCAGGCGGCCTTAAACTTGCCGGTCTGCGTGGCGGCGGCCAGGTCGGCGTCGAGGACCACAAAGTCATCGTGCTCGTTGGCGAGCTCGACGAGGGCCTCGCCGTAGCTTACGCGCGTGGCGATTTTCTTGACGTCTGCCATCCTAGAGCTCCTCTCCGGCGGCCGTGAGCTCTGCCATGGCCTGCTCAAACTGTTCATCGTTGGGGGCCTTACCGTGCCAACCCACCTGGTTCTCCATAAAGGAAACGCCCTTGCCCTTCATGGTCTCGGCGATGATGGCGGTCGGCTGACCCTTGGTGGCGCGGGCCTCGGCAAAGGCGGCGCGGATCTGGTCGAAGTCGTTGCCGTCGGCGAGCTCCACCACATGGAACTTGAAGGCGCGGAACTTGTCGGCGAGCGGCATGGGGTCGTTAACCTCCTCGACGGGGCCGTCGATCTGCAGGCCGTTATGGTCGACGATCACGCAGAGGTTGTCGAGCTGCTGGTTGCCGGCAAACATGGCGGCCTCCCAGACCTGGCCCTCCTCGCTCTCGCCATCGCCCAACAGGGCGTAGGTGCGATAGTCGTCGCCCCAGTGCTTGGCAGCAACGGCCATACCCACGGCGGCGGAGATGCCCTGGCCGAGCGAGCCGGTGGACATGTCGACGCCCGGGGTGTCGTTCATGTTGGGATGACCCTGCAGGTGGCTGCCGATATGGCGCAGCGTCTCGAGGTCCTCCTTGGGGAAGAACCCGCGCTCGGCGAGCACGGCGTACAGGCCCGGAGCGCAGTGGCCCTTGGAAAGCACAAAGCGGTCGCGGTCGGCCTTGCGGGGATCGGCCGGGTCGACGTTCATTTCCTCAAAGTACAGATAGGTCATGATGTCGGCAGCGCCGAGCGAACCGCCCGGATGGCCGGACTTGGCAGCGTGCACGCCGGTGACGATGCCCTTCCTTACCTCGTTGGCAACCTTTTTGAGCTCTTCGTCGCTCATTGTGCCTTCCTTTCATCCTCATTAGACAAAATGCGCACGGCACCGAAGGTAATCCCAACACAGCCGCAATGCACGTACGTCATTCATTATGCTGGAAACTGATGGCTTTACCAGAGTTTTTATCATTATTTGAACAATTTAGCAGGCAGAACCGCTGATGAAACGGTTTATCAATGTGAACGTCTTTTGGATGGAACGCGATCGACCCTACGCGCTAATGTCCTTGAATCCCTCGCCAAAGGCTTCCGTAACGTCAGCGACCGTCACAATGGCGTGAGGATCGCGCTCGCGCACGATCGTCTTGAGGGTATTGAGCTCTCGACGGCTCACGATGACCATAATCACCGGCTTCTCGGCACCCGAATACATGCCAGTCGCCTTAAACTTGGTGCAACCACGACCCAGGCCATACATGATATCGGCAGCGATATCAGGGAACTTGTCCGAGATGATGAGTACCATACGGCGTTTGTTGCCACCATCGACCACGGCATCGATCACGTAGCCGCTAATGACCATCGAAAGGCCTGCATATAGTGCGTTTTCGATTGAAAAGACCGGAGCCGACAGCGCGCATACGGCAACATCGATCGCCATGACGGTGGAGCCCACCGGCAGCGATGTGTTGCGCGAGATGATCTGGCCGATCGTGTCGGAGCCGCCAGTGTTGGCACCGGCACGCAACACCATGCCGTAACCGATGCCCGTAATAATGCCGCCCCACATGGCAGGGAGCATCAGGTCCGCATCCGCCAGAGGTGCTACAAACGGGGCGAACAGATCGGTAAAGAAGCCCAGCAGCACAAAGCCCGTCGCGGTCTGCACCACGTAGAACATGCCGCCCTCGCGCATAACGACCAACAACAGCAAGGCGTTCATCACGATCGTCTGAATACCGACGGGAAGCGATAGACCGCGCGATGCACCGACCGCCTGGATAATGGTGGCAAGGCCCGTAACGCCACCGGCGGCAAGGCCGTTGGGAATCAAAAACAGGTCGGTCGCAATAGCGGCCAGAGCGCACCCCAACATAATCTGGGGCAGGTCGTGAAAAAAGTTCATCGAAAGAATGCGCTTGATGTCCAGACGATATGCCATGCTGCCTCCCTCAAAAAAGCGCACCCCATCGGATGCGCTTTGAACTTCTTCTTGTATTCGATTCTACCGATTCGCCGGACAAAAACCACCCCTGCGCAGGGTTTGCTCTGGATACAAACCCGTCCAACCGTTGGGCTTAGCATCGGCTTGAAGCCGCCCGATGTTTTAGACCTCCGAGCCTTCTGCATCAGCGTTGCCGGTGGCCCAGCGATGGTAGCCAATAACAAACGGGTCCAGGTCGCCATCGTCAAGAACGGCCTCAACGTTGCTGGTCTCCACGCCCGAGCGCAGATCCTTGACCATCTGGTATGGGTAGAGCACGTAGCTACGAATCTGGTTGCCAAAACCAATCGTGGTCTTGGGTCCGCGAATCTCATCGAGCGCCTCGGCGCGCTTTTCGAGCTCGATCTCGTACAGGCGAGCCTTGAGGATCTGCATGCACGCGGCCTTGTTCTGGATCTGGCTGCGCTCGTTTTGGCAGGTAACCACAATACCGCTGGGGAAATGCGTCACGCGTACGGCGGAGTCGGTGGTGTTGACGCCCTGACCGCCCGGGCCGCTCGCGTGGTACACGTCCACGCGGATGTCGTCGGGACTGATCTCGATGTCGATATCATCGGGTAGCACGGGGATGACCTCGACGCCGGCAAACGTGGTCTGGCGGCGCTTCTTGTCGTCGGTGGGGCTAATGCGCACCAAGCGATGGACGCCGGCCTCGGCGCGCAACATGCCAAATGCGTCCTTGCCCTCGACGGTAAAGGTCGCGCGGTCAATGCCGATAATCTCGGCCGCGGGACAGTCGTTGATGGTGACCTTCCAGCCGCGACGCTGGCAGTACTTCATGTACATCTTAAAGAGCATGAAGGTCCAGTCCTGGGCCTCCAGACCACCCTGTCCGGGCTTGATGGTCACAATGGCATCGCCGTGATCGAACTCACCGGTAAACCAGCTCGAAAGCTCAAGCTCATCGATGGCACGGGCCAGGCGCTCAGCCGTGGCTGCAGCCTCCTCGCGAAGGGCGACGGCATCGGGGTCATCCCCCATCTCCTCGGCAAGCTCCAGCGCGGCGCGGGCATCGGAAAGCTCGCCGCGCGCGGTGTCCACGGCAGCGATATCTTCCTTGGTGCGCGCGATCTCCTCCATGGTGGCACGGGCAGCGTCGGCGTCATCCCAAAAGCCGGGGGCCACGCTTTTAGCCTCGAGCTCGGTCACGCGCGTGCGCTTTTCGTCCAAATGGAGATACGACTCGACCTCGCCGAGCCGATCCGCAAACGCGTCCAGCTCGGCGGGCGTTACCTCTAAAGCCTCAGCCATTAACGATTCCTGCCGTGGCAGTACTTAAACTTCTTGCCGCTACCGCAGGGGCACGGGTCGTTGCGGCCCACGTTGACGTACGGATCGTCGCTCTCGGACTTGCGGTAGGTCGTCACCTTGCCACCGTTGTTGACGGCAGCCGGTCCGCCTTGGACAGCCGTGCGGGCCTGCACCTGCGCCTGCTTGCGCAGCACCGAGTCGCCGTTGTCACCATCGACCTCGGCAGGACCGGAGAAGCGCGCGCCCTCGAGCGCGGGCTCCTCCTTGTGCTCCATGGCACGCGGGGCAGCCTTGATCTCGATGCGCAAAACCGTGCGCAGGTAATCCTCGTACATGGTATCGACGAGTATCTGGAACGCGCCGTAGGCCTCGGTCTTGTACTCGACCAGCGGGTCGCGCTGGCCAAAGCCGCGCAGGCCGATGCCGGTCTTGAGGTAGTCCATCTCCTGCAGGTAGTTCATCCAGCGGGTATCGATGACGCGCAGCATGACCTGGGTGTTGAGCTCGCGCATCAGGTCCTCGCCCAAGCGCTCGGCCTTCATGTTGTAGCACTTCTCTACGTAAGCCAGGACATCGGCAGCCAGAGCCTCATAATCCTCGTCGGGGAACTTCGGCGTATCGATGTGGCCGGTGAGCTCCACAACCCACTTGCGCAGGCCCTCCAGGTCGCGCTCGCCATCGTGACTGTCCTTGGTGCAGAACTCCTGCACGCAGCGGTACACGGTGTCGTGCATGACCTCGGTGATGTGGTCGGTCAGGTCCTTGCCGTCCAGAATCTTATTGCGCTCGGCGTAGATGACCTGGCGCTGCTTGTTCATGACGTCGTCGTACTCAAGGACGCTCTTACGCATGGAGAAGTTGATGCTCTCGACCTTATGCTGGGCACTCTCGACGGCCTTGGAGATGATCTTGTGCTGGATGGGCATGTCGTCGCCCATGTCGGCCGTGACCATCATCTTGGAGACGCGGTCCATCTTGTCGCCGCCGAACAGGCGCATGAGGTCATCCTCGAGCGACAGGTAGAACTGGGTCTCGCCCGGGTCGCCCTGACGGCCGGAGCGGCCGCGCAGCTGGTTGTCGATACGGCGGGACTCATGGCGCTCGGTGCCGATAACGGTCAGGCCGCCGGCGGCAAGCACGCGCTCGCGCTCGGCCTTGCAGGTCTCCTTGGCCTCGGCGTTAAACTGCTCGAGCTGCTCGGGCGTCACGTCCTCCATGGTCAGGCCCTCGTACTCCAGGCGCTCGCGCACCAACTCGTCGGGGTTGCCGCCCAGCAAGATGTCGGTACCACGACCGGCCATGTTGGTGGCAATGGTCACGGCGCCGTAGCGTCCGGCCTGGGCCACGATATGGGCCTCGCGCTCGTGGTGCTTGGCGTTGAGGACCTCGTGCGCGATACCGCGCTTAGTGAGGGCGGCGGACAGCTTTTCGGAGCTCTCGATGGAGACGGTGCCCACCAGGACCGGCTGGCCCTTGGCGTGACGACGCTCAACGTCGTCGGCAACGGCGTTGTACTTAGCCTGAATGGTGCGGTACACCAGGTCCTCGTGGTCAACACGCTGCACGGGTTTGTTGGGGGGAATGACCTCGACGGGCAGCTTGTAGATCTCGCGGAACTCGGCGTCCTCGGTGAGTGCCGTACCGGTCATGCCGGAGAGCTTGTCATACAGGCGGAAGTAGTTCTGCAGGGTGATGGTGGCAAGGGTCTGGTTCTCCTCGCGCACGAGCACGCCCTCTTTGGCCTCGATGGCCTGGTGCAGGCCCTCGGAATAGCGGCGGCCCTCCATGATGCGGCCGGTGAACTCGTCGACGATCTTGACCTCGCCGTTGGTGACCACGTACTGCTTGTCGCGGTGGAACATGTACTGGGCCTTCAGCGCCTGCTGCAGGTGGTTGACCAGCTGGCCGGAGAGATCGGCATAGATGTCATCGATACCCAGGCGGCGCTCAATCTTCTTAAGGCCGCGCTCGGTGGCGGCAATGGTGTGCTTGGCCTCGTCCATGACGAAGTCGCCCGTGGGCTCAACGTCCTCGGAGGCGGTGAGCAAGTCGTGCGAGACGTCCTCGCCGCGCTCAAGGCCGCGCACGGCGCGCGCGAAGTCCTTGTAGGTGCTGGCGGACTTGGTGCCGGCACCCGAGATGATGAGCGGCGTTCTAGCCTCGTCGATCAGGACGGAGTCGACCTCGTCGACGATGGCGTAGTTGTGGCCGCGCTGAACACGCTGCTCGGGGCGGGTGACCATGTTGTCGCGCAGGTAATCGAAGCCAAACTCGGAGTTGGTGCCATAAGTGACATCGGCCTGGTAGGCCGGGCGCTTAAGCTCGCGCGGCATGTTGTTCTGCAGCAGACCGACAGTCATGCCCAGGTACTTGTAGATACGGCCCATCCACTCGGAGTCGCGCTTGGCCAGGTAGTCATTGACGGTAACGACGTGCACGCCCTTACCGGCGATGGCGTTGAGATAGCCGGCCAGCGTGGAGACGAGGGTCTTGCCTTCGCCGGTCTTCATCTCGGCGATGTGGCCCTCGTGCAGCGCCATGGCGCCGATGAGCTGTACATCAAAGTGACGCATGCCCATGGTGCGCTTAGAAGCTTCGCGCACGGTGGCAAAGGCCTCGGGGAGCATGTCGTCGAGCGACTCGCCGTTGGCGTAGCGCTCACGGAACTTATCGGTCTGGGCGCGGAGCTCCTCCTCGGTCATCTTCTCAAACTGGGGCTCAAGACCGTTGATCTTGTCGACGATCTTGTAGTAGCGCTTGAGGTCCTTATCGGATCCAAAGGACAGCAGCTTTGACATGAATCCCATGTGGTTTTCCTTTTTGGCCATCGCCCGCGGCATGAAACCTTGGACGAGTTAAACACAGATATTTGTACTTTAGCCAAACAAGGCGCCGCCTATGCGGTCGACACGCTCGACCACGTAATAACTACGACAACCTGCCAAAAAGGGACTGGTTTATTTTGGCAGCTTTTATCTGGGAAAACGCTGTCTCTCTGCCATTTGGTGCAAACCAGCCTGTCCCCTTCGCGCCAACCTGGTGCAATGGGGACAGGCTGGTTTGCACCAATAAAAAGAAAAGGGCCGCGCACCCAAATGGATGCGCGGCCCTTATGCCATGAATGCGAGTGTTTCCGCGGCGAGCTATTTACTCAGCAGCCTCGGTGGTCTCGGCCTCGGCAGCGGCCTCCTCGACGGGAGCCTCTGCGGGAGCCTCGGCGGCCTGTTTGGCAGCCTCCTCGGCGAACTTAGCGGCACGCTTGGCCTTCTCGGCAGCCTTAGCCTCAGCGGCGGCCTTGCGAGCGGCCTCGGCCTCAGCAGCCTTGGCGGCCTTGGCAGCCTTGGCCTCCTCGGCCTTCTTGAGCTGGGCGGCAGCGGCGCCACCGAACTTGTCGGCGAAGCGCTGGACGCGTCCACCGGTGTCGACGAACTTCTGCTGGCCGGTGTAGAACGGGTGGCACTCGTTGCAAAGCTCGACCTTCATCTCGGACACGGTAGCGTGCGTCTTGAAGGTGTTGCCGCAGGAGCACGTCACCGTGCACTCGACATACTGGGGATGGATACCCTGCTTCATGGTAGGACTCCTTATTGGTCAGGCGCTGGTTACCGATCAGCGCATAAGGCGTCTTGGTTTCCGACCAAGACAACAAACTTGGCTATGGTACCACGGCGTCGAGCGTCCCACAAAAGGTTCACGGTCTTTGCGTTGTGCATCGCGCCCAAGGTACAGCAGACTACACGACGAATCGCGGCAAACGGGCGCCTTTGCCCCTTCTCCCATGTTGCAGACGTGTAACGCCGCAGCAAAGGTGCCCCTTTTTGCGCAGGACAGGTACAATGATGAACACTGTACCGTAGCGGAGCGCCGCCGCGCGCCGCCAACACGCGAAAGGGTTTCCCATGGCCGAGATCTCGTCCTCCCGCATCGTCATCACCGTCCTTGGCAAGAACCGCCCCGGTATCGTCGCCGGCGTCACCCGTGTTCTGGGCGAGGCCAACGTCGACATCCGCGACATCACGCAGTCCATTATCGAGGACATCTTCACCATGACCATGCTGGCCGACACCGCCGAGTCCAAGCTCGACTTCGCCGAGCTGCAGAAGGCTCTGGCCGAGGCAGGCGAGCTTTCGGGCGTCAACGTGTCCATTCAGCGCGAGGACGTCTTTAACTTTATGTACCGCCTGTAGCGAACAAGCCGCTCGGGGCAGCTTGACGTCATATCGTCCAAGCGCGCCGCCCCAAAGCGGACCGGAGAGGAGCGCACATGGCCTACGACGCCAAGAAAATCTACTACCGCTTCGACGATCACCTGAGCCGCCTGGTTCTGGATTACGAGGCGATCCGTCAGATTTCGCCCGAAAGCGAAAACCTCTACCATGGCCTGCCGACCGACCCTTATGACGAGGACCTGTTCGTAGAGCACAACGTCAAGCGCGGCCTGCGCAATGCCGACGGCTCGGGCGTGGTCGCGGGCCTTACCCGCATCTCAGATGTGCATGGCTACAACAAGGTCGACGGTAAGGTCGTGCCCGATCAGGGCAAACTCACGCTTCGTGGCTACAGCATCGAGGATCTGGTCAACAACGCCCAGGCCGAGAATCGCTACGGCTACGAAGAGGTCGCCTATCTGCTCATTACGGGCTCTCTGCCCACCAAGGAAGAGCTTGACGGTTTTTGCGAACGTCTGGGTGCTTTTAGGCACCTGAGCGACGAATACGTCCGCGAGTTCCCCATGACCACGGTGTCGTCGAGCATCATGAATGTGCTTCAGCGCGCCGTGCTGCTGCTCTACGCCTTCGACGCCGAGCCCGACGCCATTACACCCGAGCACGAAATCGACGTCGCCATCTCCATGCTCGCCCGTCTCCCCCGCATCGCCGCCTTCGCGCATATGGCCTCGGTCGCCAAGCGCCGCGGCTCCGAGGTTCATGTACCGCACCCCACACCCGGCCTCTCAACCGCCGAAACCATCCTGCAGGTGCTGCGCGGCGGCATGACGTTCACTCGCGATGAGGCGATGCTGCTCGACGTGATGCTCATGCTGCATGCCGAGCACGGCGGCGGCAACAACTCCACGTTTGCCTGCCGCGTGCTGTCCTCCTCGGCCACCGATCCGTATTCCGCCTACGCCGCGGCTATCGGCTCGCTCAAGGGCCCGCGCCACGGCGGCGCCAACGCCAAGGTCGTGTCCATGCACGAGGACATCCGTGCACATGTCTCCAATTGGGAGGACGAGGACGAGGTCGCAGCCTACCTGGGCAAGATTCTCGACAAGCAGGCCTTCGACGGCACGGGTCTCATCTACGGCATGGGTCACGCCGTCTACACGCTCAGTGACCCGCGCGCCGAGGTCTGCCGCCACTACGCACGTTCGCTCGCTGCCAAGAAAGATCTGGGCGAAGAATTCGCTCTGATCGAGCGCATCGAGCGCCTAGCACCGCAGGTGATGCGCGACCACGGCATGACCAAGCCCATCTGCGCCAACATCGACCTGTACACAGGCTTTATCTACAAGATGCTCGGCGTACCCGAGACGCTTTTTACGCCGCTATTCGCCGTCGCCCGCATGGCCGGCTGGTCGGCGCACCGCATGGAAGAGCTCTTCTGCGCGCACCGTATTATTCGCCCGGCCTATCGTCCAGTGATCGAGCCGCTGGAGTACAAGCCGCTCGCCGACCGCTAGGACGCGGACCGTTATAGAACTCGAGCGTGGCCAGGGCATCACCGCCTTCGGCCACGCTTTTTATGCCAGCAGAAAGGGCTGCATCAAATGATTGTGTTTTCTGATATGGATGGAACGCTGTTGACGAGCGATAAGCAGATGAGCGATGCCACCTGGGCGATGCTCGACGAGCTCGCTCGACGCGGGATTGAATTTGTGCCCTGCACGGGACGTCCGCTGTCGGGCATCTTTGAACCCATCCTCGCCCATCCCGCCGTACACTACGCGGTCTGCGCCAACGGTGCCAGCGTCTGGCAGCTCGACGACGATGTGCCCACCGACGCCTCGCGCGCCACGTGCATCTTGAGCCGTCCGCTCGATTGCGGCATCGCCCATCGCATCCATCGCATCGCCGCCGGCCACGATGTGACCTTCGATATCTTCGCGGACGGGCAGTGCTTCCTCCCCCGCTCGCTCTACACGCGCCTGGACGAATTCTGCGGCGGCGACCCCCACATCGCGGCTTCGCTCAAGCGCACACGAACGCCAATCGACATGGATATCGACAGGAAGATCGACGAGGTCGAGACGCTCGAGCGCATCGCCATGTACTGGCACGACCCGGCCGATCGCGACGCCATCGCGGCGGAGCTCGACACGCTCGAAGGCATTGAGGTCACGCGTTCGTACACCATGAATATCGAGGTCATGGGCGAGGGCGCCACCAAGGGAGCGGCCCTCACGTGGCTATGTGAGCATCTGGGTGAGCGTCTCGCCGACGCCTGGGCGTTCGGCGACAACATCAACGACATTCCCATGCTGCAGGCAGCGGGCCACGGCATGGCCATGATCAACGCCGAGCCCGAGGACCGCGAGGCCGCCGACGCCATCACCGAATACGACAACGACCACGACGGCGTCGCCCGCACCATCATGGCCGCCCTCGCCTAGTCATTGGGGCGTTCTTGAATGACTAGTCGTTGGGGACAGTCTTCGCGAAAAAGCTGCAAGGACTGTCCCCCACTGCCGGCAGAACGGGAACGTCCCCATCTGTCGGATTAAGCGAGGCCCTCTAGCACGCGACGAAGCTCCTGTTGAACGGCGTGGTCGCGGTTACAACCCACCACGCGATCGGCCACCGCCTTAAGCGCGGGGCGCGCGTTTTCCATCGCGCAGCCCGTGCCGACAAAGCGAATGATCTCGTAGTCGTTCATCGAGTCGCCAAACGCCATGACCTCGTCGCGTCCAATGCCGTAATGCTCCGCAAGCTGCGCGATACCCGAGGCCTTCGACACACCAGGCTGCATGGCATCGATCCACGCGTTGCCCGAAGGCGCAAAAGTAAAGAGCTGACCAAGTTCGCGCTGTAGCACGTACGCACTGTCCATAACCGCACTATCGTCGCAAAAGATACTCGCTTTGATGATATTTACGCTGGGATCGGGCAGCTCCCAAATGCGCTCGGCATTGGGAAGGTCCTTATCGACCTCACGCACGAACTTGCACTCGTCATCAAGCAGGAAGGACTTGGTTCGGTCAAAGAGCGCAAGATGCAGATTGGGAAACGTCCTGACGGCTTGGGCGAGCCTTCGAATCGCCAGGTGGGAATACACCTCACGGTCTACCATCTTACCGTCGGCGTAGACCTGGGCGCCGTTAGCGGCGACAAAGTCCATCTTGTCGCGAACGGGCGCAAAGAACTCGCACAGGCGATCGTAGCGACGACCTGACGATGCGGCGAAATGCACGCCATGCTCGTGTAGCGCCAGAATCAGTTCGTAGGTCTCGGGAGGCACCTGACCGTTTTCGTCAAGCAGTGTGCCGTCCATATCGGATGCAATCAGTTTAAACATAGAAAAGCTCCCTTCGGGCTTGTTGGAATCGAACGTGTATCCGATTCCAACGTACCCAAAGGGAGCTCAAATAAGACTCCGCGGGCGTAAACGTTACAAGGACCTGGCAAATAGCTCACACATGCCAGAGGTCCTACGGTCGCGGCGTCAGGCAGCCCGCCAAAGAGTGTCCCCAACGACTAGTCGTTTAAGAACGTCCCCGATGACTAGTCGGCGTAGGTGAAGGTCGTGACGTCGAACATGCCCTCGGGGCGGATGCGGAGCGTCGGGATGACCGGCAGGGGCAGGAAGATGATGCCCATGATAGGGTCGAGCGGCGGCTCAATACCCATGGCGCGCGCCTTGACCATAAAGTCGTCGTGCTGCGCGGCAACGTCCTCGGCCGTGCCTTCGCTCATCAGGCCACCGAGCGCCAGCGGAATGCGCGCCACGACCTCGCCGTTGCGCACCAGCACGTGACCACCTTGGCCCACGGCCTCAACGGCGGCCATCATATCGGCGGCGTTGTCGCCCACCACGCACACGTTGTGCGAGTCGTGGCCGATCGTGGAGGCAATGGCGCCACCCGTGATGGTGAAACCGCGCACCCAGCCGCGACCGATATGCTTGCCGACCAGGCCCAGGCCAGCGGGGCCGTCGCCGTCGGCGCCCTCGGCCTGCAGCGACACGCCGCGGCCATGGCGCTCAATCAGCATAATGCGACGCAAGTCCTCGTCAGTCTCGGGACGAACCATGCCCGTGATGGCCTTGCTCGGCACCACGTCAATCACGGCCTCGCCCGGCTTAAAGGCATAGTCGAATACGTCGAGCGAAAGCTTCGGCAGCTTAACGGAGGCACGCAGCTCATCGGCAAGGGCCGCAACCTCGGCCATCTCGGGTGCGATCTCGCCCACAAAGGTACCGTCCTGCGCCACCAGAGCACCGGCGGCATATACGCGATGCGGAGCCGTGGCAAACGTCAGGTCATTGAGCACCAGCAGGTCGGCACGCTTGCCCGGGGCAATCGCACCGCGGAGCTCATGCGGGTCGCGGCAGCCGTGATCCAGGCCAAACGCCTCGGCCGTGGAGAGGGACGCCATAGAGATAGCGACCACGGGGTCGATACCGGCCTCAATCGCCGCGCGGCAGGCATTGTCGATCATGCCGGTTGCAAGCGCATCGGAAGGGGCGCGGTCGTCAGTCGCAAAGCAGCAGCGGCGGGCGCGCGCGGGATTCTCCAGCAACATCGGAGACAGGTTGGCCAGGTCATGGCTGCACGTACCTTCGCGCAGCATCACATACATGCCGCGAGATAGCTTGTCGAGTGCCTCCTCGGGAATCGTCGACTCATGGTCGGCGATAATGCCCGCCGCGGCATAGGCGTTGAGGTCCTTGCCGGCAACGAGTGGGGCGTGACCGTCAACCTGTTTGGACGGCGTCTGGTTGGCAGCGTCGATACGAGCGCAGGTCTCGGGATCGGCCATAAAGACGCCCGGCAGGTTCATCATCTCGCCCAGACCAAAGACATCGCCCGGATGCTCGGCAAAAAACGCCTGCATATCGGCAGCCGAAATAACGGCACCGGCCTGCTCATCGGGCAGCGCGGGCACGCACGAAGGCATCATGTACTTGATGGAGATGGGTGCGCGGCGGCCATCCTCAATCATAAAGCGCAAGCCGTCGAGACCGGCAACATTGGCAATCTCGTGGCTGTCGGCAATGGCGGTGGTGGTACCGCGCGTCGCGGCCATGCGAGCATACTCGGCGGGACGGATGTTCGAAGACTCGATATGCAGATGCCCGTCAATAAAACCGGGAGCGAGATAGCGACCCTGGCAGTCGATGAGCTCAGTTGCCTCGTAGGTGCCAGCGGCATCGTCGCGACCATCGTAGAGCACGCCGACAATCACACCGTCCTTGACGGCAACGCTACCGGGCGCCACACGCTGGCCATACACGTCGACGATCTGCGCATTGGTAAACAGCCTGTCGACGGGCACGCGGCCCTCGGCGGCCTCGATCACAGACCTCATGACCTCAACGGACATACATACTCCTTTAACCGTAGAAAACGCTGCGGGGCGGACAGACCTTCACCGCAGCAAGCCAATCGCCATTGTATGCCCAAACGATGGGTCAACAATACGCCTCTCCGCTTAACGGCACACGCCACTTGGTGCAATGGGGACTGCCGCTGAGCACCAATACAAGGAGTGTCCCAAAGTGCCAACAACGGGAGCGCCGATGTTTTGGCAACGACAGACACTATGACCCAATCCGAGGGCACGGAAACG
>CAJKZO010000002.1:0-57576 GCA_905204365.1 uncultured Collinsella sp. | reverse complement strand
CCTCCCCCACCGCCCCTCCCACCCCCCCCCCCGCCCCCCCCCCCCCCCCCCCGCCCCGTGCCATAAGGTTTCCTGCTCGGGCAGTCCTGCTCGCACGAAGGCCACATTAAGTGGCCTTCGGCTCGTGCGGAACTCGCGATAAACCTTATGCCCCGCCCCCCCGGAGCCACACGGGAGGCAGGTTAACTAATTCGAGCCCGGCATTCAGAAAAGTCAGTGCAGCAAAAAGGCGATGCGGATAGCGACATGGGCATGGTTTTCGTTGCGAGCACGGGTCCCCTGGGGAGCACCGTGCATTTTTGGGAGTTTCCAGCAGACCGGGACAAATGCATACGCACCGGGCGCATCTAATTAGTCCCACGGTAGCCTTCGACCGGCGATTTGGGTCGGCAGACAGGCCTCGTCGAGACAAACAAGCATGCCTCGCGCCACGTCGGACCCCAAAATGACGTCGATCTCCGCAATGCTACCCGACTGCAGCGGCACCGGCAGAGCTCGCGGTGCTGAATACTCCGTTTTTTGCACGGCCCAGGCGGGGGTACATCAGGGCCGGAAAGAACATCTCAGCTTTTTTATGCAATCTGCAACTGGAAGTATGCAAAACACCAAGAGACAGCATTGCTGATGTCCAAATTGGGCGCGCGGGGCAGCAGCGCCTACACCCTGCGCCCAAATCCAGCAGAGCGGGGACGCTCCTAGCGAACCCCCATCGGCAAACAAACGCGGCTCGAGCGCTATCCCAAAATAGGCTGCCCGAGCCACGCTTAACGGTACGACATGAATATTAGCGCTCGTAAATCAAGTTGCCTGCCAGGTAGGTAGCCTGAACCTTGGTGGCCTGGAGCTCTTGGGGGTCGATGGTGAGCGGGTTTTGATCCAGGACTACCAGATCGGCGTATTTGCCGGGTTCCAGGCTGCCGAGGTTTTGCTCGTCGCCTGCCGCGTAGGCGCTGCCCAGGGTGTAGTTGCGCAGAGCTGTAGCCGCGTCGATGCGCTCGCTGGGAAGCCAGCCGCCCTCGGGCCAGTGGCTGCGAGGGTCTTGGCGCGTGATGGCCGTGTAGAGCACGTTCATGCTGGTAACGGCTGTGATGGGGCTATCGGTACCGAAAGCTTGGCGGATGCCGCGCTGCTTATAGGTCGCAAACGGCCACATGATGCGGCTGCGTTCCAGGCCCAGGTCGCGCTCCGGTCCACCCGGGTCGAGTGTAATGTGGCAGGGCTGGCTCGAAGCAACCACGTTGAGCTTGCGCAGGCGGTCGATGTCCTCGGGCAAGAGGTTCTCCAGATGCTCGAGCGTGTTATGACCGTGCTGGGGCAGGCCGTACAGTTCGGCGGCCTCCTCAAAGATATCGAGCGCGGCATGGATGGCACCGTCGCCGATGACGTGAATACGCACAGTGTGGCCACGCTCCGCGGCCGCCAGAACCAGCTTACGCATGCGCTCGGCAGGAACTGTCAGACGGCCCTGGTCGCCCGGGAAGCGCGGGTTGGTATAGGGCTCGGTGAGATAGGCCGTGTGTTCGCTCGACACGCCGTCGAAGAACTGCTTAAAGCCTGGCGCCGAGAGCAGCGCGTTGTTCGCGTAGCGGGTCTGCAGCTCTTCCAAGCGCGACTGGTCATCCAGCAGCGTGGGGAACAGATGGGCTCGGATGCCCAACTTGCCGGCTGCCTGCAGTTTGTCGTAGACGTCGTCGCGGATAAAATCGCAGCCCGGCATGGGCATGAGCGACATATCGCATATCGAGGTGATGCCCTGCTCGGCCATACGCCTCATTTGATCGGAGTAAGCGCTTGCAATGCGATCCTCCCCCAGCCACTCAAGGCAGCGCGGTAGCAACTGCATGGCAGCCGCCTCGTGAGCAATGCCCGTGAGCTCGCCGTTTGCGTCCTTGTCGTAGCTGCCGCCCGCTGGCGGCTCGCTGTCACGCGTGACGCCGAGCGCCTCGAGTGCGCGGCTGTTGAGCCAAAGCGTGTGCCCGTCGCCCGAATACATAACGCAGGGACGATCGGGGAATGCCGCATCGAGCGACGCCTTGGTAGGATGCTCGGGCTGGTCCCAACGGTAGTCGCGCCAGCCCTGCGTCACAACCCAAGCGTCGTCGGGCAGGTCCTGGGAAAACTCGAGCGCATGTTGCACCAGCGCCGCCTCGGACGTGCCCATATCCATGAGCATGTACGGCGAAGAACCGACCGAGGTATGGAAGAAGTGCAGATGAGCGTCATGGAAACCGGGGCAGACAAACTGCTCGCCGTAGTCGATAACCGGCGTGGCGGCAGGCGCGGCGGCAATCACCTCATCGGGCGCACCGACTGCGACGATACGGTCGCCTGCGATGGCAATCGCCAGCTCGCGGGCGGTATCGATGCTGTCTTGCGCGGTAAAGACGTTCTTGGAGCGGATAATCCGATCGATATGTTGCATGGGCATCCCCATCTCTGGCAGGAAATTCAACACCCCCGAGTGTACTCCCCCGCCCTTGTAACAAAACCCCAAGCGGCAAACGGCAACTTTACCAGCCCTAGCGGCAGGTGGCATACTGGAGAGAGCCTGTACGATTTTGCGATCAACCCAGCAAGGAGCAAATCGACCATGACGAAGACCAAGGCACAGCAGATTATGGCGGCGACCGAGGCTCGCGCGGCTGACGACGTCACCGCAGCCATCAAAGATATCGCTACCGAGTTTGAACCCTATATCATCAAGCAGCGCCGGCACTTCCATAAGCACCCGGAGCTGAGCCTTGCCGAGGAGCGCACGACCTCCGACATCGCCAACCAGCTCGACGCCATGAATATCCCCTACGAGCGTCCACTCAAGACGGGCCTTGTGGCGACCCTTCGCGGCACCGCGCCGGATGCCTATCGCGAGGACGGCACGCCGCGCCGCCGTATCCTGCTGCGTGCGGATATCGACGCCCTGCCCGTCACCGAGCAGACCGGCGAGGAGTTCGCCAGCGTCAACGAGGGCTGCATGCACGCCTGCGGCCACGACTGCCATATCGCCATGATGCTCGGTACGCTGCAGATCCTGCGCCATATGACCGACGACATCCACGGCGAGGTCCGCATCGTCTTCCAGCCCAGCGAGGAAAACGGCCAGGGCGCTAAGCTCATGATCGGCACGGGTGTGCTCGACGGCGTCGATGGCGCCTACGCCGCGCACATCTGGAGCGAGGTCGACGCCGGCACCGTAAGCTGCGAGCCCGGCCCGCGCATGGCCAATACCGACTGGTTCCGCATCGACGTCCGCGGCACCTCGTGCCATGGCGCCATGCCCCAGCGCGGCCACGACGCCGTCATGGTTGCCGCCGAGATTGTCAACGCCCTGCAGACCATCGTCTCGCGCGAAATCAGCCCCTACGAGCCGGCCGTCATCACCGTCGGCGAGCTTCACGGCGGCACCGCGCGCAACGTTATCGCCGGCACGGCCTACCTCGCCGGCACAGTGCGCACCTACGGCGATTCGACCCACGAGGAAATGCCGGAGCTCATGCGCCGCATCGTGGAGCATACCGCGGCAGCTCTGGGCGCCGAGGCTGAGCTCACCGACTACACCATCGCCAACTACAAGGTCGAAAACGAGGTCGCCTCGAGCGAGCGCTGCCGTCAGGCTGTAATCAAGTGCCTGGGCCCCACCGGTCAAGGCCATTACCGTGGCACGCTTTCGGGCGAGGATTTTTCGGAGTACCTGCGCCGCGTACCGGGCGTGCTCGCCTTTGTAGGTACGCGCAACCCCAAGATTGGCGCCACGTACGCCCAACATTCCTGCTTCTACAAGATCGACGAGACCGTGCTGGCAAAGGGCTCCATGGTGGCCGCCCAGTATGCTATCGACTTTTTGGCCGAGCCCACGCAAGAGGAGCTCGACGGCCCCACGATTACCGCGGTCGCCGAAACCAACCCCGATCTGGCCGCCAAGTTGCGCTCTGCCAAGGCGACGACCGCCGAGGCTCGCGACGCCATCCATGATGCCCGAACGGCTCGCCATGCCGCGATCAAGGGCATCCACGACGCACGCGCTGCTGCACGCCGTGAGGAGAAGCACGACGAGTAATCGATTCGCTGGCATCTCGCAGTCATAGCCACATCGCGATGTCAAAGCGGGGGCGGACGTTTCGACACGTCCGCCCCCGCTCATTCTTCAAGCGCTATTTCTACTATTTCTACCCCGTCCCCAAATGGCAGACGGCGTGGCTACTCGTCCTGAGGCTCCTCGTCGGAGCTTGGCTCGGACGCCGGCTCAGGTGCAGGTGCCGGCTCAGGCTCAGGCTCAGGTGCAGGCTCGGACTCAGATGCCGTCTCAGGCTCGGGCGCCGGCTCAGACTCGGTCGCGGGCTCGGGTGCAGGTGCCGGCGAAGCATCCGGAGCGCTGTAACCCGAAGCAGCGGACTTCTTCTCGAAGGGCAATACAAAAGTCAGGACGTCGTCCTTATCCTCATCGGCCCACTCGCTTGCATAGCGTGCGGCCCAATAGCCAACGGCACGGTGCTTGAGCATCTTGCCAAAGACCGTAAGAAATACGGTGACGAAAGCGACCAGCACCAAGAACAGCGCGAGCGTGACGCCACCGCCGGTAACAATTGCCTCAATACCCGTAGGACGATAGTAGTAGCTATACATACCGACAGAGGCAATGGCGCCAAAGACAACCGTCAAGATCCATGTGACAACGTTGGCGACCAGGCCCGTCAAAAACTCGGGAAGGAACGAAGCACAGAACAGCTTGGTCTTGTTGTGCTTAAACGCCGCCCAGACCTTATCGAGCGAAAACGCGCTCTCGACGCGACCGGTCACCGCAAAGTGCATCACGGCGATGTCGGCGAACATCTTAAAGAAGACACCCAGAATCGCCGAGGCAATTAGCGCCAGGACAAGCAGGCCAAGCGAGCCAAACAGCGCAGCTTCGAGCGCATAAGAGCCGTAATAAGAATACGAGCCCGCGGCGCCAATTACCACGCCCTCCACCAGCGAAAGCACTACACCGATAACGGGAATGGCAGCGATAACCTCGAGCACGACCGAAATAACGCTCGAAAAGACTCCGAGACCAAACGACGTGGAACGCATCAGCGGACGATCCATACCGTCATCAACCTTGAGCGACAGATCGCGACCCCACTCGATGCCAAAGCCGGAACCGCACACACTCGCAATGCAAGCTGCCAAAAAGCCGATGGCAGCCGCAATGCCGCCAATAACGGGAATAAACAACACGAGCACCGACACAACGCAAATCAGCGCCGGCAAAAACGCGATTTGGCATACACGCTGAAGCACGCCCGGAGTCTTGGTCATATCTTGGAACGCCTGAGCCACACAGCCCTTTGGCGCATTCGCCACGGGCGGTTGCGGAACAAACTGCTGGGGCTGAGGCTGTCCCTGGGGAGCGGGGCCAGCGGCACCGGCATTAGGAGCACCACACACGCCGCAGAACTTGTCGTTATCGCCCATGGGGGCGCCACACTGCGAGCAGAACATAGAATCATCCCTTCGTATCTTGAACAAATCACTTGGATCGCAAACGATGTCTTTAGCATCATTATTGCCCAATGTGGGGTCAAATACTCAAAGATGACCGATTTGCAAGATACACGGCGCCAGCAGGCGGTTCGTTGAATACGTCTGTGCTAGTTCGCTCCGCGGAAGCCCTTGCCGACGATCTCGGAGCTGTCGACAATCGTGATAAAAGCACCCGGATCGACTTCGCGCGCATAGCGGCGCAGTTGCACGGCCTCGCGACGGCTCAGCACGCTCATGATCACCGTCACGCACTTGCCCGAGAAGGCACCGTAGCCGCGGCTGATGGTCGCCGTGCGGTTGAGATGCTTGACGATAAACTCCTCGACCTTAAGGGGCTCGGAACAAATGACCGTGCAGACTTTGCGCAGGTGAATGCTCTCGATGGCTTTGTCGACCACGAGTGTCTTGGCAAACAGGCCGAGCACGCAATACAGACCGACACGCGGGCCATACAAAAAGGCCGCGATGGTAACGATGCCGATATCGACCAGCAGCAGGGCGCGGCCAATCTCGAGCGTCGTGCGGCGCTTGAGGATCATGGCAAGAATGTCCGTGCCACCCGTCGAGGCGCCAATATCAAAGACAATAGCACTGCCGAGCGCCGGCAGGATCACGGCAAAGCACAGGTCGAGCCACATATCACCCGTCAGAGAGACATCGGTCGGAATAAAGAGCTCAAACAGCGAAACATAGGCGGACAAAGCAAACGAGGCGAAGACGCTCCACAGGATTGCCTTGCGCTCCAAAAAGATAAAGCCCAAAACGACGAGAACCGCGTTAATAATCCACATAAAGACGCCGACGGGCAGGGTCGGGAACAGCGTGGACAGAATGACCGACACGCCCGAGGTGCCGCCAAAAGCAAAGTGATTAGGGGTTTTAAACGCAACGATGGCGAAGGCCGTAAGAATCAGGCCCAGATTAAGCTCGGCAAAAAAGCGCGGGAAGCCCGGCTCCTGGCTGCGCTTTTGACCGGCACGCTCGCCGCGCTCGATATCGGTGCGATCAACCACGCGCTCCATCGGCACTACGGGAGGACGATGCACCTCTTCGGCAGCACGCGATGCCGCCTCTGCCGCGGCGGCCTCAATCGCCCATGCCTTGCTTTCTGTTTCGTGCTCGTCAGCCATTACGGCAACCCCTCGTTAACAATTTGGAAACAATGCGCCCATTAGGGTAACGCGGAACGCGACGATTGCAACCCCTAGTTAGACGAGCGGTATGCCTACATCGGGGGGCATACAAATAACGGCCGGCCACGCTTTTGCTTGCGCGGTCGGCCGTTTAACGTTTTCGCAGATAAAACCTGCCAAAACAAACCTGTCCCTTTTTAGAAGGCTACTCGTGCTGGCTGGTGCGGTGCTCGTACTCCTCGGGGGTGATGACGTCCTCGATGCGCAGGTTGACGCCCGCCACCTCAAGGCCGGTCATCGCGGCAAGGCGCTCGGTGACACGCGCCTTGACATCGTCGAAGATCGCGGGCGCATAGGCGCCGTACTCGATAATGACGGAGATGTTGACGACCACGCGATTGTCATCGGTGACCTCGACCGTCACGCCCTTGGTCAGATTCTCGGCACCAAACTGCTCCTGCACAAAGTGCATGAGGTTACCCTTCATGCCCAGAACGTGCGGAACCTCGCGGGTGGCCATGGCAACGATCTTCTCGATCACGCCGTTGGAATAGGTCAGCGAGTCCTCGGACTCGTCCGCTTCCTCGTCATCCTCATCCACATCGGACTCGGCCTCGACGAGCGCCTCATCCTCGAGCGTTACGTCCTCGGCCTCGGCGACGACCGCCTCGTTCTCCTCGAGCTCGGTATCGGCTACATCGACCTTCGTATTAAAAGCCATGGTTCCTCCCTATGCCTGCCGCAGATGCGACAGTCGAATACATATTAGCGGCCGCTAAACAGACGGCCGAAGAAGTTGACGATCCCGTTCTCGCCGTCGCGAATTTGGCCGATCACAGCGCCGATCAACACGAAGAATGCAATGACGAGCGTGTCCCACAGGCCCAACGTGAGCACCAACACGGCGAGGATAAAGCCAGCGACGGCACCGAGCGTGGTGTTGGGATGACGCACAGCATAGCTCCAGATGGCAGCGCCCGTACCCTTGATGAGACCCATAGCCTCGTCAAAATCCGCGGCTGCCGCGTCTTGTAACTCGGTTGCCTCTGCTTTGGAATCAACAGGTTCGCTCGCCGGTGCGGCGCTCTGGTCAATCGTCAGGCGCGGCGCACGAGCGGTCTTATCTTGATTGGTATCACTCACCGGAAACCTCCACGGTCTGGACGGTAGTCTTGGACGGCAAAAAACGAACGCGCGTGGTCGTACCCGGCGTGCCGAGCATGGTGTCGCAAGCTTCCTCGATGCGCTGCTGCATCGCGGTAGCCAGAGATGCCACGTCCTTATCGTCAAGCGCGATAGCCTCGACCTTAAATCGGACGTGCGAATCGTCGGAGCCTTGGACGCGGGCCTCGACATGCTCGACCATCACGCGGTCATCGCGCTCGGCAGCGGCCCTGGCGCACGAAGAAAGCGCCGCAAGGGTGACCTCGATATTGCGCTCCCCCGCCGGATGCACGCAGGACGGCTCGCGACGAGCAAACATCAGGCGGAAGAAGCTTACCAGCACGCCGATCGCCACAACTCCGCCGCATGCCGTCACGACAATGCGCGGCATGGGGTCGCGCATCAGCAGCATAAAGCGATACGTATACGGCCCCCAAAACTGGCAGACAAGCGTACCCAACGCCACGATGGCGGCGGCAAGGTACACGATCGCTAGGGCTCGTTTGAGTACGCGCACGTGGCGCTCCCTTCAAATCTCGGCTCTCGAAATGCAAAACGGTTCGCATCATTATAAAAGAGCCGGGTCCGGTGCTCTACGCACGCGGATCCGGCTCATCTATTCCACGAGGCTTGCATGCTCGCTTCATTATGCCCAGATATGCACGGCTTAACCCGTGCGGGCGCTACTCCTCCTCGAGGGCAGCGATGACTTCGTCGGTCATGTCCATGGTGCTGTAAACATCCTGGACGTCGTCGAGCTCCTCAAGACGGTCGATGAGGCGCTGAACCTTCTTGGCGTCGGCGCCGGAGACCTCGGTCGGGGTGGTCGGGACCATGGTGGTCTCGGAGCCCTTGACCTGGACGCCCTGCTCCTCGAGTGCCTTGGAGACAGCCATAACGTCGTTGGCAGCAGTCCAGACGATCCACTCCTCGCCGGCGTCCTCGTAGTCCTCGCCACCGGCCTCGGCGATGGCCATCATGAACTCATCCTCGTCACCGGCAGCACCGTTGGCGATCATGGTCTCCTTCTTGGCGTTCTCGTCCAGGATCTCCTTGGCGACGACGATCTGGCCCTTGCGCTCAAACTGGAAGGCAACGGAGCCGGAGGTACCCAGGTTACCACCAGCGTGGGAGAAGGCGGAACGGACATCAGCGGCGGTACGGTTGCGGTTGTCGGTCAGGCAGTCGACGTAAACGGCGACACCGGCGGGACCGTAGCCCTCGTACACGATGTTCTCGTAGACAGCGGCGTCAGCACCCGAACCAAAAGCCTTGTCGATAGCGGACTTGATCTTGTCCTTAGGCATGGACTGAGCCTTGGCCTTGGCAACGGCAGCGGCGAGGCTGGCGTTGTTCTCGGGCAGCGGGTCACCGCCGAGACGGGCAGCAACGGTGATGTTGCGGCTGAGTTTGGAGAAGAGGGCGGAACGCTTGGCGTCCTGCGCGCCCTTACGATGCTTGGTTGTGGCCCACTTAGAGTGTCCGGACATACGTGTCTCCTATCGGTTTCGACCTAAAGCCCAGCGCAGATGCTCGGGCAATATAAACAAACGTCGTTATGATATACCTACTGGCCTGCGAGATAAACCCCAAAATGAAGGCGTCGTGATGATGACCCCTTTGGTGCAAAGAAACCTGACCCCAATGCACCAAATTAGGACCAGAGGAAGTCGCTGCGGGTGACGGTGGCGCCGATGGCGAAGGGCATGCAGGCGATGACCGGATACAGGTAGCGCATGTAAGTCGAGCCGTTGCACGGGCCAATCAGGCACACGGCGAGCACGCCCAACAGCGGCACCCAGATCGCCAGCGCACGCCATGAATGACGACGCAGCAGGTAGACCACCACGGCGATCATAATCCACACATAGGTGGCCGAGCTCATGGTGAGCGAAATAAACGGGATGCGCTGCACCGCCACACGGTACAGGTTGATCAGGTGGTCGCACCAGCGCACGACCTTGCTATCGACCGGATGGAAGTCAAAGTGCTTGAGGTTATCGGGCTTCGCCATGATCTCGGCACTACGCGCCGTGCTGTAGACCCAGGCATCGCGCGCGCTCGGATAAAAATAACCATAGTAGTTATTGATAAGCGCCGAAATATAGCACTCGGGATCCTTCTTAAACATCTGAGCCCATACCCCAAAATAGGCATCGATGTCCTCCTGCGAGGCGTACTCATTAAAGCAGTTCTTGACGGCGTCGGACTTGTCGGGGTTGTAGCGACGGCCCAGGTTCTCGTACTTGAGCACGCGATCGATCACGGCGCGTTCTTCGTCGGTCACCAAACCGTCGCAAGGAGCCTCCACGATGGTGCCATCCTCCTTAACCGTAGGGTTGACGCCCGAGTTGAGGCCGTCGTGCTTTTGGACGAAACGAGCCGTCTGCTGGAACGGAATCGAAAGGATTTCGCGCTTGGAACCAGGCGTGATATCGTGCGCCGGCATAAAGACCTTGGTGAAGTACATATTAGAGGCAAGGCAGAGTGCAAGCACCGCAAGAACTCCCACCCAGCGGAAACGCGGGATGGCGCCCGAAGGCGCAGCACCAGTCTGCTTGGCTGCACGACGAGCCACATGCACGTCCCACACGCAAAACGCCGCCGCGATTACGCATGCCGCCAGGGGAAACACCAGGCCGCCGTTGCGCAGAAACGTGGAACCCATGGCGCCCAGAGCGAGCAGCAGCCAGTCGTGGCGCGCAAAGAGTACGGGGGCTTTCTCGCCCGCTCGCTCGACATTGGCATCACGACGGGGCAAGCCACATGCCACGAGCTTGACGGTCTGTACCAACAGCACCAAGAACGCGTCGGCAAAGAGCACGTCTTTGGTGAGCAACGCCGCGTAGTTAGAGAACATCGGCATAAACGCGAAGAACAGCAGGATCGCACCGCGAACCGGCAGGCTCACGCCCAGTTTGCGCAGCGACGAAATGGAATAGGCCATGCAGGCGGCCGTGATGACGAACTGAGCACAGGTGTAGATGGCAAGACCTGCGTTGGCGCTGTTGAACAGTGAAAGCCCCAGCTGGACGCACGAACCGATGATAGCCGTGTGCACCACGGGGTGATGTCCGTTGAGCAGCACGTTGGGGTTGAGTAGGCGCAGGTAGTCGCTCGTGCCGTTGGGGTAGTTGAACCACTGGCGAATCTGCGCACCCGTATCTCCCATAAAAAGACCAGGCAGCGAAGCGATAAGCATGGGCGCCCAGGCGATCATAAGCACCAGGAAGGGCCCGGCAAAGGGATGGACCGAGAGCACGGCGTGAGTCACACGCCATACGCGGCCAAAGTGCGCTTCGGAAAACGGAATGCGCCGAGAGCTCAGCCAATCTAGACACTCAAAGGCAAGGTAGAAGGCAACGACCGCCAAGAGCATCCAGCCCGCGCCGCCAATCCAGGCGCAGATGATGCGGGCTTTGTCGCCAAGGACAATCTCGGCCGAGTCGGTGAGGTCGTAGCTGCGGCCGAACACCATGCAGACGGCAAAGAACAGCGACGGAAGAATGATCGATGGACGCCAGGTGTCGCCACGACCAAAGAACACGTAGCGAAACGGCAAGGTGAGCAAGCAGGCAAGCGCAAGCAGCATGACCGCGTCGGTATGACCGGCAAACGAGAGGAGCACCTCGTAGCACACGTACAGCATGCCCGAGGCTTTGGGGTCAATCGCCAAGACTGCGTTACTCGACACCGGGGCGGGATCGATGGAAAACGCCGTGGTCGCCAACAGCGCGAGCAAAAAAGCGATGAGCGTCTGTTTGGCGGGGTAGCGCTTAAACCAGACGATGCGAGCGGCATCGCGCGCAGCCGTTGTGGAGAGATCGGAATCCTTCACAGTCCAAAGAGCCTTTCTAGAAACCTGCCAAAAAGGGACAGGTTTATTTTGGCAGGTTTTATCTGGGGAAACGTTACTGTTCTGTCATCGTTGCCCAGCAAACCACCACAAAGGTGCCTGTTCACTTTGTGGTGGTTTTGGTGGTTAGGCGTCGAGGTAGATGCGCTGGGGACGGTTGTGGCGGAGGGCAAAGATGACGAGCGCCAGACCCGCGATTACGAGCGGCAGGCTCAGCAGCTGACCCATGGTGATGACGCCGCCCAGCAGATAGCCCAGCTGGGCATCGGGCACGCGCACAAACTCAATGAGGAAGCGGACGATGCCGTATCCCATCACGAACACGCCCATAAACGTGCCCTGGGGCAGTAGCGGTTTTTTGCGGCTGAGCACCTGCAAGATGCAAAAGAGCACAATGCCCTCTAGGAATGCCTCGTAGAGCTGGGAGGGATGGCGCGGCATATCGCCCGCGGCGCCGCCGAAGATCACGCCCCAGGGCAGATCGGTCGGCTTGCCCCACAGCTCGCCGTTGACAAAGTTGGCGCAGCGCCCCAGGCACAGGGCCAGCGGAGCACCGATAACGGCAAGGTCGGCGATAGTCCAGGCGTCGAGCTTGTACATGCGGCACACGAGCACGCCGCCGATGATGCCGCCCACCAGGCCGCCATGGAAGCTCATGCCGCCCTCGTTGGTAGCAAAGATCTCGAGCGGGTGCGCCCAGTAGTAGCCATCACCGTAAAAGACGACGTAGAACAGGCGCGCACCGATAATGAGGCCAAAGACCACGCCGACCACGACACTCGTAAGGTCGTCAATCGTGATGTTAAAGCCCCAGCGACGCTGCGTGCGGTACATGACGACCGCCGTGAGCAGGGCGCCGACCACGTAGGCCAGGCCGTACCAGTAGATGGTGATGGGGCCCGCCGAGATCGCGACAGGATCAAGCATATGGTAAAAGTCGTCGAGCATGTCGACCCTCCTACTCCCTACATACAAATGCGGCCGCGGGCCTTGCGCTCGCAGCCGCATATTTGGGCGTAACGTCTATGCGGAGTATGTCGTCCGCAGCTTTCGCATCTTAGAACGGCGCGTACTCGTCGTACAGGTCGTCGGTCTCGCCGGAAGCATTAACCTGCTCGACGCGGGTAACGCCGGGCACGTGCTCCTTCAGGATGCGCTCGATACCCATGGACAGAGTCAGTGCACTCATAGGGCAGCCGGCGCAGGCGCCCTGCAGTTCCAGCTTGACGACGCCCTCGTCGTCGACGCCCACATACTCCATATCGCCGCCGTCGGCCTGCAGGTTGGGGCGAATCTCTTCAAGAACCTTCTTAAGCAGCTCTTCGTTAACAGCCACAGGGGCTCCTTTCTCACAATAACGCGGGCACGCCCGCGGACAGAAGCTATGTTACTACAGCCATGTACCCGCTCACGAGCCGTCCATGCGCGCAGACGCGACCTTCACGAGTAGTCAATTTGGAACGGGGCTCTTTGAGCTGCGTTTGTCGTCAGACAGCGACAACGCATATTACTGCCGAGTCTGTCCCCCGGTACCAATCTGGACATCAACGATGACCTGGCGGTAGCTGATGCCACAGGAGTCGAGAATGCGACGGCTGATGCGGCCGTCATCGGTGTCGGCATACTTATTGTCCAGGTAGACGACCTCGCCCACGCCCACCTGCGCCAGGATCTTGGCGCAGTCGTGGCACGGGAACAGCGTGACGTAGACCGTGGAACCCTCAAGGTCTTTGAGCGAGCCGCGGTAGTTGAGTACGGCGTTGGCCTCGGCATGCACCACGTAGTTGTGCTTATCCTGCAATGGGTCGTCGCTCGTGCCCCACGGGAAAAAGTCGTCGTTGAGCGCCGAGGGCGTACCGTTGTAGCCCACCGAAAGGATGCGGTGGTTGGTGCTGGCGATGCACGCGCCCACCTGCGTGTTGGGGTCCTTACTGCGGCGCTGCGCGGCGATGGCAACGCTCATAAAGAACTCATCCCAGCTAATAACGTCGCGGCGCTTGCCCGACGCAGTTTGATGAAGATCGTCCGACATGGCAGACACCTCCGTAATCGCAACAGTTTGACCCATTGTAGCAGGTGGAAGGCAGAGGCGTTTTTGTCCCACCGCCCCATCGCTACGCGCGACGGGGCTTTTGATTGATGTGGTAGAGCTCGGCCAGACCGCGAAGCGTCAACGCGTCATCGACCGTCAGGCTATGACCGACAAGGGCCGCAAGCGCCTCGGCATCGTCGCCGGTAATGACGATGGGCACGCTGCCCTCCCCCGCGGCCTTGGTCGCGCGCATCTCGGCGAGCACCATGTCGAGCATGCCGTCGATGCGGGCCACCTCGCCCAGAACCACGCCCGAGCGCATGGCCTCACGCGTGTTGCGGCCGATGACATGCGTCGGCGCCGAGGGCTCAACCTGAGGCAGGCGCGCCGCAGCGGCAGAGAGCGAACGGGCACCGAGCGCCAGCCCCGGCGCGATAACGCCGCCGACAAAGGTGCCGTGCGCATCGATGACCTCGATATTGGTCGTGGTGCCCAGGTCGATCACAATGCACGGCGAGCCGTAGACGGCGCGGGCAGCCACGGCATCGGCGATGCGGTCGGGACCGATCTCGGCCGGGTCATCGTAGTGCACGGGTATGCCGGTCTTGAGGCCCGGCCCCACGGTGAGCACGCGTCCCGCGCAGGTACGGGAAAGTGCTGCCTTCCATGGACGCTCGAGCGCCGGGACCACACAGCTCAGCACGGCCGCGGCGGGCACGAGCACCCCGGGCACACCTGCATCGGCGGCGAGCGCGCCCATGACCTGCGCAAGTCGCATGTGCGCTTCGTCGGCCGTAATGCTCGACGGCGTGGTGATCTCGCACGTCGCAAGCGGACATTCCTGCGCCGCGGCCGAATCCTCTGCAAACAGGCCAAAGCGAATGAACGTGTTGCCCACGTCGACCGTCAATATGTATGCGCACCCATTAAGCATCGTCGGCGCTCCTTTCGTCTGCCCAGCAGTATATCGCCTACCTAAACCAGTCATCCCAAAATGACTAGCTTGCGGCTATACTGGTGCGCGGTCGTGCGCGAGCTCACGCGGCGGCCCTTGGTAACCCGACTTCCCGCGCCGTATCCGTAGCGGCGCTCCCAGGGGAAGCGGATATACGCAAAGGAGTTTTATATGAGCAATCCCTCGAACCGCACCTCGATGCGCGGGCAACTCACGCTGCGCGGCGTCGTCATCGGCGTCCTTGGCTGCGTGATTATCACGGCAAGCTCGGCCTACACTGCCCTCAAGATGGGCGCACTCCCCTGGCCGATCATCTTCGCTGCCGTCATCTCGCTGTTCTTCCTGAAGCTCATGGGCAACGCCAGCCTCAACGAGGCCAACGTCACCCACACCATCATGTCCGCGGGCGCCATGGTCGCCGGCGGCCTGGCGTTTACCATCCCGGGCGCCTGGATGCTGGGCTACGCCGATCAGATCAGCTGGCTCGATATGTTTATCGTGGCACTCGCCGGCACCATCCTGGGTCTGTTCGCAACGGCACTCATCCATCGCCACTTTATCGTGGACGCCGCGCTGGAGTTCCCCACCGGCAACGCCGCTGCCCAGACCCTACGTGCTACCGAGGCCGGCGGCAAGACCGGCAAGCAGCTCTTTGACTCCATGGCCATCGCGGGCATCTACAGCGTGCTGCGCGACGCTCTGGGCGTGGTGCCCAGCATGCTGTGCACGCTCAATATCCCCGGCGTGACCTTTGCCATCTACAACTCGCCCATGCTGCTGTCCATCGGCTTCCTCGTGGGCTTTGCCCCGGTCGCCTTTTGGTTTGCCGGCGCGCTGCTGGGCAACTTTGGCATCATCGTCGGCGGCACCGCTGCCGGTCTGTTCGACGTTGTGACTGCGCAGGGCATCGTCAAGTCCCTGGGCATGGGTCTCATGATGGGCTTTGGCGTCGCCGTCGTCCTCAAGGACATCCTGCCGCAGGTCGCCAGCATCGTCCGTGGTCTTGCCGCCGACAGCTCCACCGACACCGACGAGCAGTCGCTCATCTCGGGCTCCCTTAAGCTCGACGCCGGCATCATCGGCCTGGGCGCCGCCGCCATCGCCGTGATCGTCGCCATCGCGCTCGACCTTGGTCCCGTCCCGGCTGTCATCGTGACGCTGTTCACCTTTGTCACCACCATCATGAGCGCACAGAGCTGCGGCCAGACGGGCATCGACCCCATGGAGATCTTTGGCCTCATCGTTATGCTCATCGTGGCTGCCTTTGCACAGATCGCTCAGGTCAAGCTGTTCTTTATCGCCGGCATCGTAGCCGTGGCGTGCGGCCTTGCGGGCGACGTCATGAACGACTTTAAGGCCGGCGCCGTGCTGGGCACCAACCCGCGTGCACAGTGGATCGGCCAGGCCATCGGCGGCATCGTGGGCGCCCTGGTCGCTGCCGCCGTCATGGTCGCGCTCGTCACCGCCTATGGTCCGGACGCCTTCGGCCCCGACAAGAGCTTTGTGGCCGCGCAGGCAAGCGTAGTCGCCACCATGGTCTCGGGCATCCCGAGCGTGCCGTGGTTCGCAGGTGGCTTTATCGCCGGCATCGTCATGTACTGGTTCGGCATTCCGGCCATGATGATCGGCCTAGGCGTGTACCTGCCGTTCTACATGTCACTCACGGCATTCCTGGGCTCCTGCGTCAAACTCGCCTACGACAAGTGGTCCGCCCACCGCGACGCCACCGCTGGTCTTTCTGACGAGGAGAGAGCTGCCAAGGACGCCGCCTTCCAGGAACAGGGTCTGGTCGTTGCCAGCGGCCTGCTCGGCGGCGAGTCCATCGTCGGCGTTATCCTGGCGTTTGTCTCCGTGGGCTTAAGCCTGCTGGGCTAAGTCGAGCAGCTGCTCGACAGCAACCATATTGCCTACGGCTTGCCCGGTCGGTAGCTTTCGCGGCTACCGACCGGGCTTTTTGATATCAACGCAAAGAAAGGCCGGCGCGCTGCGTTTAACAGCGCGCCGGCCTTATCGGTTAAGCTATCGAAGCGTTCCTGCTATGAACCGAAGTTCGTTGCAGAATCTACGCTCGAAACGCTACATCTGCTTGCGACGACGATCGCTCAGCGTCACACCAGCGGCCACGAGGGTGATACCGCCGATGACGAACACCTCGCCCGCAAGAGCGGAATTGTCGCCAGTCTGGGCGAGCGCAGCAGGCGCAGCCTGTTTCTTGGCAACGGGGGCCTTTGCAGCAGCCTGCGCAACCTGAGGCTTGGCCTGCGGCTCAGCCTTGGGATGATACTTGTCGTACTCGGCCTGCGCGGCAGCCAGGGCATCCTTGGCATCGCCAAGCTCGGCAAGCGCGGCGGCATAGGCGTCGTTGGCATCGGACAGCTTGGCATCGGCATCGCTCAGAGCAGCCTTGAGGCCAACGGCGGCATCGACGGCGGCCTTATAGCGTGCGTAGGCAGCGTTAAGCTTGACCAGCTTCTCGTTGCCCGTCGTGCCCGCGGCAAGGGATGCCTTGTGGTCGACAGCCTCAAGATCAGCCTTGAGCGCCTCGTCGTTGGCAAGCTCGGCCTTGGCCTTGACGATATCGAAGTTCGCATCGACGACGGCTTCGTTGGCGGCCTCGAGCTGCTTTTGAGCATCGGCGGCACCGGCGACAGCAGCGTCATAGGCAACCTTGGCGTCGTCGACCGCTTTCTGGGCTCCAGCGAAGCGCTCGAAGGCCTTGTTTGCGCGGGCCAGCTCGCCCTCGGCAGCCTTGGCCTTCGCCTGTGCGTCGGACAGGGCCTGCTTCTTGGCATCAACTGCCTGCTTGGCGCCCGAAAGAGCGGTCGCGGCGTGCACATCTGCGGCCTGAGCCTTGTCAACGCCAGCCTGGGCAGTGTCGTCGGCCTTCTTGGCATCGTTAAGCGTGCCCTGCTTGTTCGCAAGATCCGTCTTGGCGGCATCGCACTTGACGGCAAGGTCCTTGACCGAAGCGGTAGCGTTGTCATACGCCTCGCTGGCCTGGTCGGATTTTGCCTTGGCGGCATCGCGGGCGCTGCGAGCCTTCGCCTTGTGAGCAGCGGCATCGGCTGCCTTCGTCTTGCTGTCAGCAAGCGCGGCGTTTGCCTTATCGAGAGCTGCCTGGGCAGTAGCGGCCTCGCTCTTGGCGGCGTCGAGCTTGGTCTTGGGCGTCTTGACGTCGATACCCTTGAGTTTGGCTTCGGCGGCGTCGTATGCCGTCTTCGCGGCGGCGGTGCCTGGCTTGGCCTTCTCGTACTCGCCCTTGGCGGTGTTCGCGTTCGTGTCGGCCGCGGTATAGGCGTCGCGCGCGCTTTCTTGCTTATCCAATGCGTTAGAATAAGCCGTTCCAGCAGTCCCGAAGTTCTTCTGCGCTTCTGCCAGCTTATTCTGCAGCTGCTTCAGCTGCTCCTTCTGCTCCTGCGTTCCGCCTGCGTTGTATGCGGAATCGATGTAGTCGTTCAGGAGCTTCTTGAACTCGGAGACAGTGAAATCAGCCTGAGTGTCATCAGCGCTGTAATCGAATACGGTTACCTCGGAATCGGTGTTCCTTCCGCTACCGGTTGCGATACCGATAGCCACCGTGGCGGAATCGATAATGTTGAGATAGTGCCCGCACTTGTCTCCTCTTTCCTTACCGTTCTCATCTTTTGTACCGTGATACACATCGTAATAGTTTTGGTAGATATAGTACGAATCATAGCGATGAGCCATGAGATCTTTGCCGGCCTCGCTATCCACACCGTACTTTTTAATCCAATTCTCGTAATTAACCTTCTCCTGAGTGTAGAGACCGGTATAGGGCCATCCGAGAGTGTCCTCAGTCTCGCCGCCGGTATATGCGCCGCCGCCGCCGGCAAGATTTTCACCGTTATCATAGTAGCAGCCAGAGTGTCCCCAGATGTTCGATGAATACGATGTATTGAGGGCGGCTGCCACAGTCATGCGGAGGCTGACGCTGAGTGCCGACTGGCCGTTCGCCTTGCGGAGATTGTTCTGGGTGTCGAGATATGTCAGGGCGTTGCGCATCTGCTCCAAGGAGAGCGGGTTGGTGTCGCGGGACATGTCCTGATCGACGTACTGGTCATACCATTCGGCCTTGTCAGCGGCACCGGTCAGCATCGATACGGCTTCCTGGGCGTTCTTTTTCTGCGTGGCCGTGAACTGGCCGCCGCCGATGATGTAGTTCATGAAGCCGAACATACCCTGGCTAATGACATTCTGGTCTACGGTCATGTTCGACTTGAGGTCGGCAATCTGCTGGTTAAGCTTCTCGACCTCGGCGTTTGCGGCGTCGTATGCATTATGCGCGTCGGTTACTTCAGCACGAGCCTGATCGAACTCGTTGCTCTTCTGCTGGCGGACCTCGACAAGTCGGTCGTACTCCGCCTTCTTGTCAGCCTCGGTCTGCTGGGCCTTCTCGTATGCGGCCTTCGCGGCGTCGCGCTTGCTGGCGGCGGCGTTGTACTCCTTGTTTGCCGCATCGTATGCAGACTGGGCAGATGCCACGGCAGCGTTGGCGGCGTTGGCCTTCTCCTGCGCGGCGGTGGCGGTATTCTGGGCCGCCTGCAGGTTCGCCTGTGCGGTGGCGTCTGCAGTCGTCGCGGCATTGAGCTCCGCCTGCGCAGTCTTGAGCTCACCAGCAGCAGCGTTCTTGGCGGCCTCAAGCGCACTCAGGTCAACACCCGTACCCGAGACGGCAGCATCGAGCGCGGCCTGCGCCTGGTTGAACTTCTGCTGGGCGTTATCGCGCGCGGTGGTTGCGGCTGCGAGAGCAGCAGCAGTCTCCTGCTTCTTGGGCTGGGCAGTCGTCAAAGCCGCCTCGGTATTCTGCTTTTCCTGCTGGGCGCTGGCCTCGGCAGCCTTGGCCTGGTCCAGATTGGCCTGTGCAGTAGTAACGGCCTTATTGGCGTCATCGAGCTTTGCCTGCGCGTCCTCGACGGCCTTCTTGGCGGCCTCGTACTCGTCCATACCCATGGCCTCGAGCTTGGCCTGCGCATCGTCGAGGGCCTTCTTGGCCTCGTCCTGCTTTGCCTTGGCGTCCTTGAGCGCCTGGGTCTTATCCTCGACACTCTTGTTGGCTTGATCGAGCTGATCGTTCAGGTCGCCCAGTTTCTTCTGCTGCTGCTCGGTCTTTTCGACGGCGGCTTTGAGCTCGTCAATCTTCTCCTGGAGCGCGGCGACTTCTGCTGCGTTCTGCTCGATTTCGTTGTCGCTCACAGCCTGCGAGGCCTGATTCTTTTGCTGCTGCGCCTGCTTTTGAGACTGGCCCGCCGCATCGGCGTTCTTCTGGGCGGCATCGTAGGCGGCCTGAGCGTCCTTGAGCTGCTTTGCCGACTCCTCGGCCAGCTGGGCAGCCGTCTTTGCGACCGCTTGTTTACCGGCGACAACGGTGTTCTCTACAGAACTACCCCCCCCTGAACAGAATCGCCGTTATCGGTTGACGGTGCGGCGATTGCCGCCAGCGGCGACATGAGCGGCTGAGCGATGAGGCCCGCCGTCAAAACGGTTGCGACGGCGCGGTTGGCAACGCCCTTGACGTTGACGGCCTTAGCCCGAGGCTCAAAGTGCTGTGGACTGTAGTTTGCCATGGCTTTCTCCCTTTGACACGGATGTATCCATACGCTTCAAAATGTAGGAGCTGATTTTTGAATTCTGTTGCGCAACATTGGTCGCCAGCGGATTTTTTGAAATTCGCGCTCTCGTGCTTCACAATTTCGTCACATATGTAGGAGCTGGTGCATCATATTCTTGCGGGATCGAATTGAGCCTGTGATTTGCATTTGCTCCCGCGTCATCCGCTCTATCGGATTCCGCATCCAACAGACACCCCACCCGCCACGGTGTAGAGTTAGGACAACGGGCGCGTTGCGCGGACCGCGCTGGAACGAGGTGGACATGGAACTCGACAAACAACAGATCAAGCGACTGCGCGAGCGTCATCATCGGCGTCACGGCATCCGCCCCGCTCATAGCGAAGCCATGGAAAACATCACCCGCTTCCTCAAGCGCGCATTCAACATTCGCGAGGGTCGCGCGCCCTACCACGTGATTCGCAAGCGCTTTGTAAACGGGGCACGCCTGACCGGCTCTCACCTGTGCATCCTCATCATCGCCATGCTCATCGCAAGCATCGGCCTCGATATCGACTCGGACATCGCCATCGTAGGCGCCATGCTCATCTGCCCGCTTATGGGATCGGTCCTTGCCATGGCATATGGCATCGCCACGCTCGACCGCGAGATTACCGTCGAAGCCGTCGCCAGCCTTGCGCTGCAGATGGCCTTTTGCCTGGTCACGTCCACGTTGTACTTTAAGCTCTCGCCCCTTGGCACCACCACGGCCGCCATTATCGACAACTCGACACCCACCATGTGGGACCTTGCCGTCGCGCTCGCGGGCGGCTTTGCGGGTGGCCTGGGCAACTCGCGCGATCAGGAACCCGCCACGCTCATCGCCGGCGTTGCCGTGGCGACCGCGCTCATGCCGCCCCTGTGCGCGGCGGGCTATGGCATCGCCATCGCAAGCGGGTCGCTGTTTCTCTCGGCGCTTTACGAGTTTGGCGTCAACGTGGTCTTTATCGCACTGGCTGCCGAAGCCGTGCTGCTTCTTTTGCGCGTACCGCTCAAGCGCGACCTGAACGGCGACGGTATTGTGACTGCTGAAGAAAACGCCGAGGTCGACGAGCTATCGCGCAAGGTGCGCCGCCGCATTATTGTGGGCACGGTGATCTTTGCCATCCCCTGCATCGTTATGACCGCGGGGTCTATTGGCTCGGCGCAGGCCGGCGTGCAGGACGGCTACGGCGTCACCGAGACCACGCGCGAGCTTGCGGCGGTACTGCCGGGCTTTAAGGACTACACCGTCGCCGTCGAGACCTCGGCTACCGAGGACGACAAGAAGGGCCTTGTCGAGCGCCAAACTGTCGCCCACGTGACGACAAGCGAGGCGCTCGGGGCGCACGACCGCCGCGTTGCCCACAAGCTCATCGACCTCAATGTGCCCGAACTCGATCGCGTGGAATTTGACGTAAAGTGATGCAGGCGCGGGATGTTGCAAAGCGCACGTAGCAGCTCAGGGTATCGGTGCCAAAGGGATCGACTTTGACAAACGGGGCAGTTTCGTCGCAGCCGCCTTCGCTACTCGATTCCATGTCGTCACCATCGAAGAATTCCATCGCTGCCGTTTCCTTCATATTCCAGGGCGCTTGCCAAGCTCTGTCCAATTGTGACTCGCGGCTTAACAAACGCCCCTTAAGGCTAGCTTAGGCTCGCGGCAGCCGGAGCTGTTAGCCGCAAGACGCACAAGGGACGTAGGAATGCGATGATCCGTTTTCCTCCGTCCCCGGCGGATCATTTTTTAGTACTTGAAGAAGCCCTCGCCCGAGCTTTCGCCCAGCTTACCTTCGTCGAGCATCTTTTTAAGGACGGACGCCATGGCCTTAAAGTTGTAGGGCATCATCATCTTTTTGAGCAGCGGGCTCACCAAGCCCGGCACCTTCTGATACTGCATGACGATGTTGTAGGCCGTCTGGATGCCCACCGTGTCGAACACGCGGAACGGACCTTTGGGCGCGCCGGTGCCGCGCGTCCATGCAAGGTCGATGCTTTTGGGGTCGCTCACGCCCGAGACGTACAGGTCGAGGCCCGAAAGCAGCCACGGCACCAGCATGGAATTGAGCAGGTAGCCGTTCTTTTCCTTGTTGACGGGAAGCGCCAGCATGCGGATGTCGTTGGCAAAGTCGACCAGTTCATCAAAGTAGCGCTTGTCGGTTTGGTCCTGTGCCATGACCTCGGTCATGTTGTTCTTCCAGATGGAGTTGGCAAAGTGCAGCGACAGGTACTTCTCGGGGCGACCAGTGTACTTGGCAAAGGTGCTCGGCAGCAGCGTAGAGGAGTTCGTCACAACGACGGTCTTTTGCGGGAGAACCGGGGCGAGCTTTTTGTAGAAGTCGATCTTTGCCTGGGTGTCCTCGGCCATAGACTCGATGACCAGGTCGGCGTCGGCCACTGCCTTGGCGAGGTCGAGCTCCAGCTTGAGCGTGGAGTAGGCACGCTCGACGGCGGCGAGTGCCGCCTCCTTGTCGAAGGGCTGATCGCTATCGGCGATACCGGCACACCACTCGCCTGTGCCGTCCGCCATGCCCTCGATAGCCGCGATGTACTCCTCGTGCACATGATCGATCTTGGGCTGGGTGCGGCCGATGCTGCCCTCGCTGCGCAGCCAGATCGTTGCATCAAAGCCGCAGTAGGCAGCCTGAAAGGCAATCTGGCTTCCCAGCACGCCGCCGCCGGCAACGCAAACGGTCTTGTAGCTCATAGGAACGGTCCTCTCTTGCGTAATTCCATAGATGTGTATTTATTCAACCGTAAGGAGGACGCGCGCTGGGGGTGGGTTCTATAAACGGACGGTAATTTGCGGCGAACGGCTACACCTGTTCATTATCTCAGGATTCCATGTCCAACAAAACGGGTGGTAACCGGTACGGCTACCACCCGTTTGCCTCATATCTAGCCCAAAGCAGGCCAACTACTTCTTAATGCCGCGTCCCAGACGCTTGGCGACCGATGCAACGGCCTCCTCGCTGGCCGGTCCGCAGCTCACGCAGCCGTCATGGGCACGCATCTGGCCGGTGACCTCGTCCATCGCGAGCGGCGCCACCTTCTCGAGCTTAAAGCCCTTGCCGGCGCGCATGTTCTCCTTGGCCACGCTGATCATGAGTTTAATGCGGTTGAGCTGGTTGACCTCGGACGCACCAGGATCATAGTCCACCGCGACGATGTTGCTCTCGGGGTGCTGACGGCGCAGCTCCTTGATCACGGCCTTGCCCACCACGTGGTTAGGCAGGCACGCAAAGGGCTGCGTGCAGATAATGTTGGGCGCGCCGTGGTCGATCAGGTCGAGCATCTCGGCCGTGAGCAGCCAGCCCTCGCCCATGTTGTTGCACACCGAAAGCACCGTGCGGGCCTTGTCGGCCATGGTGCCGATGCGCTCAGGCGCCTCAAAGCGGCGGGACTTTTCGAGCATCTCCTCCACCGGCGTGCGCATCCAGTCCACGAGCTTGATGAGCGCCTGCATGCCCGCACGCGTTGTAGCAGAGCTACCCAGCTCATCCTTCTGCAGCTCGGCGTTGCTCATGGAGTACAGGAAGAAGTCGAGCAGGCCCGGCACCACGGCCTCGCAGCCCTCGCGCTCGATAACGTCGACCACATGGTTGTTGGCCGTGGGATGGAACTTGACCAAGATCTCGCCGACCACGCCCACGCGCGGCTTGGTGCCCTCGCCCACGAGCGGCATGGTATCGAACGCGCGGATGGCTTCGCGGCACAGCTTGGTGTAATTATGCCTGTTGAACTTGGGCGCCAGCTTGCGGGCGCGCGCCATGTACTCCTCGTAGAGCGCATTGGCGGCACCGGGCGTAGCCTCGTACGGACGGCAACGATAGAGCATCTGCATCATCACGTCGCCAAAGAGCACCGCGTAGACTGCTTGCTTGAGCAGCGCCGGCGTAATCTTAAAGCCGGGGTTATCCTCGCCGAGCGCCACGGCCGAAAGCGAGATCACCGGGATCTCGGGGTGGCCGCTCTCGCGCAGGGCCTTGCGGATGAGTGCGATGTAGTTGGTGGCACGGCAGCCGCCGCCGGTCTGGCTGATAACCACGGCCGTCTTGGACAGGTCGTACCGACCGCTCTCGATGGCCTCCATAATCTGGCCCGTTACCAGGATCGACGGATAGCAAATGTCATTGTTCACATAGCGCAGCCCGGCCTCGACGGCATCGTGATCGGTCGAGGGCAGCAGCTCCAAGTTGTAGCCGGCACCGCGGAACACCTCTTTGACCAGGTCAAAGTGGATCGGCGCCATCTGCGGGCACAGGATGGTATAGCCCTCCTCGCGCATCTGCTCGGTAAAGGGCACCTTGGGCCACGCGGTCGAAGCACTCTCGCGCTGCGCCTCGAACGTGTACTTGCGGCTCGCGAACGCGGGGGCATCCGTGGAGGGCGACACCGGCGCGGCATCGCCCTGCTCGTAGGCCTCGCCCGCGGCCGTGGCATCGGCCAGGCGCTCGGCCTCCTGGTCCTTGAGCGCGGCCATGAGCGAGCGAATGCGGATGCGCGCGGCGCCCAGGTTGGATACCTCGTCGATCTTGAGCACGGTGTAGATCTTGCCGCTGGCCTCCAGGATCTCCTGCACCTGGTCGGTGGTCAGGGCGTCCAAGCCGCAGCCGAAAGAGTTGAGCTGAATCAGGTCCAGGTCGTTGCGCATCGTCACAAAACGGGCGACGGCGTACAGGCGGCTGTGGTACATCCACTGGTCGACGACGCGAATCGGGCGCTCGGGCTTCACCAGATGCGCGAGCGAATCCTCGGTAAAGACCGCAAAGCCAAAGCTCGAGATAAGCTCAGGCAGGGCGTGGTTGATCTCGGGGTCGTTGTGGTAAGGACGGCCGGCGAGCACAATGCCGTGGCCGCCGTGGTCCTCAACCCACTTAAGGGCTTCCTCGCCCATGGTCTGGATGTCCTCGTGGAAGCGCGCATCGGCCTCAAAGGCAGCGTTGACGGCGGCATCGACCTCGGAGCGCGTGATCTTGGGACCGCGCACGCGACCGCGGCCGGCTTGCGCATCGGCCACACGGTCGACGGCGAGCACCTGGTACAGACGGCGCTTGAGCTCGGTCTTGTCGTGATAGGGCACAAACGGATACAGGAACTCGATGTTCTGTTCGCGAATCTCGTCGATGTTGAGCGCCAGCGCCGTGGGGTAGCTCATGACGATGGGGCAGTTGTAGCAGTTGCCGGCGGTCGGATCCTCCTTGCGCTCCCAGCGCACGCACGGCATCCAAATGAAGTCGACATCGCGGTCGATAAGGTTCATCACATGGCCGTGGCTCATCTTGGCCGGATAGCACACGCTCTCGGACGGCATGGACTCGATGCCCGCCTGGTAGGTCTTTTTGCTCGACTGGTCGGACAGCTGCACGCTAAAGCCCAGGCGCGTAAAGAACGCGTGCCAGAAGGGGTAGTTCTCGTACATGTTGAGCGCGCGCGGAATGCCGACGGTACCACGCGGGGCCTCGTCGGGGCTCAGCACCTCGCGGTTAAAGAGCAGCTCGTTTTTCTTTTTGAAGAGGTTGGGGGCCTCGGTCTTCTGCTTTTTGTGGCCGGCACCCTTCTCGCAGCGGTTACCGGTAATGAAGCGCCTACCGCCGCCAAAGTCGTTGACGGTAAGCTGGCAGTTGTTAGAGCAACGGCCGCAGCGGACATGCTTTTGCGTCACGGTAAGGTGCGCGATGTCCTCGGCCGAAAGGATGGTCGAGGTACCGTCGGCACCGGCGCGATCGCGGGCGAGCAGGGCCGCACCGTAGGCGCCCATGCAGCCGGCAATGTCGGGACGCACGGCATGAACGCTGGTAAGCTGCTCAAATGCGCGCAGTGTGGCGTCGGACATAAAGGTGCCGCCCTGAACGATCACCTGGCTGCCGATCTCCTTGGGATCGCGCAGCTTAATAACCTTGAACAGGGCATTCTTGATGACGGAATAGGACAGGCCGGCCGCGATGTCGCCCACCGTGGCGCCTTCCTTTTGCGCCTGCTTGACGCGCGAGTTCATAAAGACCGTGCAGCGACTGCCCAGGTCGACCGGAGCCTTGGCATGGATGGCGGCATCGGCGAACGCGCGCACGTCCATGTTCATAGACACGGCGAAGCTCTCGATAAAGCTACCGCAACCCGACGAGCAGGCCTCGTTGAGCATAATGTGCTCGATGACGCCGTCCTTGACGCGCAGGCACTTCATGTCCTGGCCGCCGATGTCCAGGATAAACTCGACGCCGGGCAGGAACGCCTTGGCGCCGCGCAGGTGCGCGACGGTCTCGATCTCGCCGGAGTCGGCCTTGAGGGCCTCGATGAGCAGCGCCTCGCCGTAACCGGTGGTGGTCACGTGGCCGATGGTGCAGCCGGCGGGGATGTGGTTGTAGAAATCAGCCATGATGACCTTGGCCGTGCCTAGGATGTCGCCGTTGTTGTTGCCGTACCAGGTGTGCAGCAGCTGACCGTCCTCGCCCACGAGCGCGGCCTTCATGGTGGTGGAGCCGGCGTCGATGCCGATGAACACGCGGCCGGTGTAGCCTTCGAGTTTGCCCTTGGGGACGACTTCCTGGTCGTGGCGGGTTTTGAACTCGGCGAAGTCCTCGTCGGTGGCAAAGAGCGGATCCAGGCGCTCGACCTCGGCACCCTGCGTATCACCCAGGGCATCGATAGCCTCGATGAGCTGCGGGAACGTGCTGAGCTTGTTGGACTCATGCGCCATGGCGGCGCCGCTCGCCACAAACAGGTGAGCGTTTTGGGGCACAATGCGGTGCTCCTCGTCCAGGTTGAGCGTGAGGTAGAAGCGGTGGCGCAGCTCGGAGAGGTACTGCAGCGGGCCGCCCAGGAAGGCGACGTTGCCGCGGATGGGACGGCCGCACGCCAGACCCGAGATGGTCTGGGTCACGACGGCCTGGAAGATGGAGGCGGCCACGTCCTCGGGGCGGGCGCCCTCGTTGAGCAGCGGCTGCACGTCGGTCTTGGCAAAAACGCCGCAGCGGCTGGCGATGGGATAGATGGTGGTGGCGTTGGCCGCGAGCTCGTTGAGGCCGCTCGCGTCGGTGTGCAGCAGGGTTGCCATCTGGTCGATGAACGCGCCCGTGCCGCCGGCGCAGGTGCCGTTCATGCGCTGCTCGATGCCGTTGTCGAAGTAGATGATCTTGGCGTCCTCGCCGCCCAGCTCGATGGCGACGTCGGTGGCCGGGATGAGGGTCTCGACGGCACGCTTGCTGGCGATGACCTCTTGGACAAACTCCAGGTCGAGCCACTGAGATAGCAGCAGACCGCCCGAACCGGTAATGGCACAGGTCATCTGGGCCGTCGGCAGCACGGTCGCGGCACCCTCGAACAGGTCGCGGGCGCAAGCGCGGACGTCGGTGTGGTGGCGCTGGTACTTGGCGTAGACGATCTGGTTGTCGTCGTTGAGCACAGCGAGCTTAACGGTGGTGGAGCCCACGTCAATGCCCAGGTGCAGGTTGCCGCGGGCGGCCTCGGGGTTGAAGATCGCGCCTTCGGGGGCCTGGGCGGCGGCTACGGGCTCAGCGGCGGTGGCGGGCTCGCTGACGACGGACGTCTCCCCTGCCACGTTCTTGGCATCGGCAACTGCCTCAGCAACTTTCTCGGCAGCCGCGGTCGCGGCCTTCTGCGCGGCGTCCACCACGGCGGGCGCAGCCTCGCGTGCGGCAGCGACCACACGGTCTTTAATGCCCTCGACGAGTTTGCTCATTGTCTCTCCTCTTAGTTGTTGGACTCGACGGTTGCGGCGGTGTCGGCCGCGTCCTCGAGCTGCAAGTTCAATAGCTTCATGCCGTATTCCGGCACGTTGATATCGATGGGTTGGCCATACAGGTCACCAGGGCGCACAAAAGCGAGCACCGTCATAATGCGCGCCATGGCCTCGGGCGATTCGGTGAGCCCGCGCTCAAACCAGCGCTGAATCATGCCGACCTCGGCACTCACGACGTAGGTAACGTAGTAGTCAAAGAACGTGCCCAGCGCCAGGCCCAAAATGCCCGTCTGTGCACGCGGCACCACAGCCTCACGCGCGGTGTCGATGATCCTTTTAATGAAGGCCTGGTCGCCGCCCGGACCCAGCAGCGCACCGATTAAGTCGCGGTTGGCCGCAAGATAACGCAGCAGCTCAACCGAACCGGGCGCCGGCTCGAGCTCATCGATGTTGTGATAGAGATCGGGCAGCTGAGCTGCGGTGATGAGCTCAATACGCTCACGGATCTCGGCCAGCAAGCCGTCCTCGATTTGATTGATAAAGTCGGGGATATCGCGGTAGTGCGAATAGAACGTGCGGCGCGTAAGGCCGGCACGCTCGGTGAGCGACGCGACGTTAATGCGCGAAAGGTCGCCGCTTTCGGCAAGCTCGCTGGCAAGTGCCTGGCGAAGGGCACGCTGCGAGCGAAGGGACCGGCGATCGCATTTCTCGAGCTGGGACAAGCGTCCTCCTTGTTACTCAGCCTGTGCGCTATTGCACAGTGCGAGTATTATTGCACACCGTGTGTATCAACACGTAAAGGCAATATTTAGAATGTGACAAAGGGACAGTCCCTTTGTCACATTCAGCGACGCCTAGGTTGTGCCAGTTGTGCCTGGCTTTTGAAGCGGCATTGCCAATTGTTCAAAATGTCATTCGTGGGTAGAATAGTGTCGACGGCAGCCCAAGTTCTGGAAAGCTGGGCAGCGCCGTTGTTTGCATTAGGGGGTCAACGCCTTAGCGGCGGCGACCCCTTCTGTTGCGCTTCGAACGCTGCTTGAGTGCCTCGGAAAGGCCGACAAGCGCCGTGAAGAACGAAACCAAAGCGGTCAGAAGTCTCACGAAATCAATCAAATCGGTCATGGGCATCACCTCCCATCGGATGGAGGGCGCTACCCGGCACATGGAACCGCCGTCAACGATACCGATTCTATCAAAGCGCAGTTAGATATGCGAATGTTTGTTCGCATTTCAAGAGACCAGCATCGCCTGTGACAAAGTGACTGTCCCTTTGTCACATTATTCGATGACGGTGCGGGAGTTTTGCTTGTGCATGGTGGCGAGCATGTGTTTGGGGACGGCGTGGACCATGCAGCTGCCGATGGTCGTGCTCGCGGCGGCCTTGGCGGCATCGCTTGCGTTTTTGGTCGCGTAGCTGTGGCGGAAACGCTTGAGCATGGCAATGTCGTTGCCGCCGTCGCCGTAGACCGCGACCTCGTCCTCGGCAATACCGTAGTAACCCGCCAGCCAGGCCACGCTCTCGCCCTTGTTGCACGCCACGTCCGTGATCTCGAACATCACCGGGTCAAACGGCGCGTTGACCACGCGGTCCGAGCGCTCGGCCAAATACGCCTTAAGGTCGCGCTCTAGATCGGGCGAGGTCACGCGGCAGTTGATCTTACACACGTCATGACGCAGGATGTCGCCGATCGACTGATCGAAATACTGCTCCTCGTGATACCCGCCACGCGCGCGCATGCCGCGCATCACGATGCGCTTGATAGGGCTGTCCTTCTTAAAACCCGCCTGGTGCATCTCGAACGACCCGCTCGAAAACATGCCGTCGGGCGTGGAGCAGTCGAAGCAAATGTCCGGGAACGCCTTGAGCAGTTCCTCGGTAACCTGCGGGTCGATGGTCCAGGTCTTGAGCACCTCGCCATGACTGTCGCGCACGATGGATCCGTTGGAGCAGCAGGCGTCAAGCGTCAGGCCCGTAAAGCCATGCTCGCCGACCGGCAGCGTCGAGCGTCCGGTCGCGGGAACCACATGCAGGCCGGCCTCGGTCAGCTCGCGAATGGCACGGCGGATGGTCCCATCTGCCTCGTGCAGGGCGTTCAGCAGCGTTCCGTCTAAGTCACTCGCGAACATCTTGATCATGAGCATGCCTCTCCTTCGTCTGCACGATATTGTAGACGAAGGAGAGGCGTGCCTAAACAATGCCGTCCCGGCGCGGCGTACCACCGCCTCCACAAATTCACGGTGCCCCAGCGCGTTAAGACAATCGCCACGAGCGACTTTTCAGCCGATAAAACAGCGCCGTCGTCAACGTCAGCGCCGCCAACATGCCTGCGAATACAATCGCCGGTGTCCATCGATCATATGCGAGCCCGTAAACCAATTGGCCAATAGGCGTTGCACAGGAAAGCGTCATATAAACGAGTGCCAGCACTTTTCCGCAGAGTTCCTTTGGCACTGACCGCTGAACGAATGAAACGATTTCGACCGATGTAATGCTTGCCCACGCCATAACCCATGCCGAGCCGGCCGCAAGCGCGGCAAACGCTAATTCATCAGGACCGCTCAGTAGTGCGACAATAATCGGTACGACTCCAAAACTAATCATCGCAACATATCGACATATGCCCTTGAAGGAAAAACGATGTGGCCAAATACCGACCAAACCACTGCCGACAAGACCACCTAAGCCCATAGCCACCTCAATAATCCCAACAAAGGATGACTGCATTCCGAGATGCTTTGCAACAATAACGGGAGCACCAATCGTTAACCCAACTAACGCAAGGTTCAAAATAGCTGCAAGCAAAAACACAACGAGCAATGATGCGTTTTGAAACAGGTACCGAATCGACTCCCGAAAATCGCTTCGGCATGTCGAGCAAGTCGTACTGTCCCCTGTCATTCCAGATGAGGCGTTTCGCTTGAGTGCGCCCCCGAACAGCAGGGCTGACATCGCAAACGTCAACGCCGCGGTTTCGCATAGGGCATCGATACCAAAGCACCCATAGACTGCCGTCCCGACTACAGGCCCCAAGATATTGCTCGCCATGGTCATCTGCGAGACCAACGCAGTGGCACGCTCAACCTTTTCTGGGCCCGTCATGCGCACCGTCTCAATTTGAAGCATCGGTTTCAGCAGCGATTGGATGCCATATTGGACGCAAAGCATTGCTACCACGACAACGGCAAGAGGCAGCGAACGCTTCATGGGGATAAACAACAGTGATGCAGCCATCAGAACAATGCCGAGCACCACAAGAACCCCGCGATGTCTCCCGCGATCCGCCAAGATTCCGCCAGCCGGAGTCGCAAGCACGCCCGGCACGAACGCTATCGCCGCGACAGCACCATATAACGTTGATGAGCCGCTGCAGTCGAACAAGTAAAGCGGGCACGCAAAGCACAGTGCCGACAACATCGAATACGCGCACAGCTGTGCAACAAGAAGACCGAAAAGCCTGATAGATCGCACTGTTTTTTGCGCCAACGAGACATTGCTCCTCCGCATTCCAGCCATAAGCCTGCCCCCTATACATACCATTAGTATGTATTTAATGACTCGAAAAGGGCAGCCGTGGCTACCCTTACAAATCAATTACATACCGTCAGTATCTATATTACCACCCAGCACGGTTCCATACGTCCCAAATCTGAGCCGTTGTCTGAAGCACTTCATTACCCAAATCGAGCCCCACCGCGGCCGCCATCTGCGCCAAACATTGCGCGCGAGCGAGCATTCGATCCTTGGTCTCGAGCGGACGGAACAGCGGCAGCAGCCAAAGATTCGCCAACAACGATACGGCCTCAGCCGCTTCGCGCGGGCATTTGCACGCAATGGAGCCGTCGGCGATGCCCTCCTCGATCACTGGCAAGAGACAGCCATCGGCCGACTCGTCGAACGAGCCCTGGTACTGCATCGCCAGTAGACGCGAGCTTTTTACCGGATCTGCCGCAGGATGCATGCGTGCCCATAGCTCAATTTGCGGAACGACAGACTCGGGCGCGTACAGTCGCTTGAGCTTTTGGGCTCCGGTCATATTGCCGATACCAAGCGTTGAGCGACGTTGCTCAACAATCGGAGCCATTGCCCGATCAAATGCGGCGTTGAAAATCTCCTCTTTGCTCTTAAAGTGATGATAGACAGCACCCTTGGTCATGCCATCGAGGCGGTCGACGATATCTTGAATGCTCGTCCCCTCATAACCCTGTGCGCAGAATAGCTCCAGCGCCGCGTCGAGAATCTTCGCAACCGTCTCCTCGGGATATTTATTACGACCCATAATCCGTCCATCCGCAACGCAAGTCTTGTGCCTCATTGCAGCATTTTAACGTTGCGGATGGTAGGCGGTCGATTCTACACCGCGGCGGGGCCGTGTTCGCCGGTACGGATGCGGATGACTTCCTCGACCGGCTCGACCCAGATCTTGCCGTCTCCAACGGCACCGGTGCGAGCAGCATTGCAGATAATCTCGACAATTCCGTCGACATGCTCATCGGCGCAAATGAGCGTGAACTGCACCTTAGGGATCGTGTTGACAAGCAACTCGTTGCCGCGCACGTATTCCTTCCAGCCATGCTGCGCGCCGCAGCCCTGCACCTGGTTGATAGTCATGCCGCGAACATCGGCAGCAAACAGCGCATCTTTAAGAACCTCAAGCTTTTCGGCACGAACGACCGCCGTAATCTTCTTCATAGTGAATTCCTCTCTTCAAAAAAAGAAATGAATTGTCCCTCACATGGCACGGGTTTTCCAGGTGCCCGAGATTGCCCCGAAAGAGGAGCGCCGCGTACTAAATGTACGCAAGCGACGGTTTGAGGGGCAAGGTCGGGTGCCTGGGAAAGCCGTGCGACGGTTTGAAGGGCAAGGTGCGGTGCTTGGGGAAGCTGCTAATCGAGTCCGGAGAACGAAGGGTAGGCGCTCTCGCCGTGCTGACTGGCATCCAGGCCCAGCGCCTCGTCGGCCTCGTCCACGCGCAGGCTGCCGTGGAACAGCGCCTTGACCACCGCGGCGATCACCAAATCGAGCACCAGTACAATAGCGACCGTCACCACAATGCCCAAAATCTGCGAGATGAGCAGCGACACGTCGCCCGTGTAGAACAGACCGCCCTTACCGGTCCACGAGAGCTCCGGCACGCAGAACAGGCCCGTGAGCACGCCGCCCAAAATTCCGCCGATACCGTGGCAACCAAACGCATCGAGTGCATCGTCGTAGCCAAACTTGGTCTTAAGATGACTGATAGCCAGGTAGCAGACGGGCGATACGATCAGGCCCATGACCAGCGCCGCCCACGGCTCGACAAAGCCCGCGCCCGGCGTGACCACCACGAGGCCCGCGACCAGACCGGTGCTAGCGCCCACCAGCGTGGGTCGACCGGTGTGTACGCGCTCAACGACGAGCCACGAGACCATACCCGCCGCGCTGGCCGTCACAGTGTTGAGGATGGCAAGCGCGGCCACGGCATCGGCCTTGAACTCACTGCCGCCGTTAAAGCCAAACCAACCAAACCAAAGCAGACCGGCGCCCATCGCCACAAACGGCACGTTATGCGGACGGTAGCTCACCATGCCAAAGCCACGACGACGGCCGAGCATTAAGCAGAGGATCAGGCCCGTAAGACCGGACGAAATGTGCACCACGTCGCCGCCGGCAAAGTCGAGCGCGCCGATGATGTCGCCGATAAAGGAGCCCTCGCCGCCCCAAACCATGTGGGCGAGCGGCGCATAGACCACGAGCAGCCAAATGCCCAGGAAAGCCGTCATGGCGCCAAACTTAACGCGGCCGGCCAGGCTGCCCGTAACGATAGCGGCCGTGATCATGGCAAACGCCATCTGAAAGGCGATGTTGATGATCTGAGGGTAGACGGCACCGTCCGCGGCACTGCCCTCGGCCGCCTGCAGCACCTGGTTGAGCACCGGCAGGCACAGCAGCTGGTCAAGGCCCCCAATAAACGGACTTGAGCCGTCACCGCCATAGGCCAGCGACCAGCCGGCGACAATCCACAGCACACCAACCAGGCCAATGGCGCCAAAGCACATGAGCATGGTGTTGATGACATTTTTGCGCCTGGACAGGCCGCCATAGAAAAACGCCAGACCCGGTGTCATTAAAAACACGAGCATGGTGCAGATGAGCATAAACGTTGTCGATCCCGTATCGTACATTCGCTCTCCCTTGGTCGCGTGGACGTTGTCGGCGCCCATAATGCGGCCGAGGGGCAACTGGTGTAGACCAGATACGGCGTTGTTAAACGCTGCGTTGTCGAATGGAAACGGTGCCGCAATCTTGGAAACGGCACGGCAACGGACGCGAAACGGACGGGAAATACGCGAGCAAGGGAGCCGTGAGCGCGCCCGTCCCGGCTAGCGCCGAAACAGCTCGTGGGCGCGGTCGCGGAGATTAGTTGCTCGAATGACACCTTCGTAGCGATTGATGCGCAGGCGCGGGAAGGCGTTAAAGAAGCGTAGGTCGCGGCGGCTGAGTGACACGTTCGGCACCGGACGGCTCATGCGCTTGCCGGCAAGGCGGCGACTGAGCGACGGACGCGGCATGCTCGGCGCGGCATCGGCCACGCGGCGGGCGGCAAGCGCCAGGCCGCGAGCACCATCCGAGATAAATGTCGGCATCGAAGCCTTCTCACGAAGGGCATCGAGCGTCGCGTCGCCCAGCTCCGCCAGCCATGCGTTAACGGCACGGCTGCGGATATGCGTCTGTGCCACCGAGTCGATCGCCGAATCGGGAATACGTTCGAGCATTGAGTCCGAGGCATCGGCAAGCGACTCATTGATGCGGTCGGCAAGGTCGGCCCGGACGCGCTCCAGCTGATCAGACAGACGCCGCCAGCTCGCCAACGAGCACACCGCGTCGACCATCATCGCGACCGCGACGATAAAGGCGGACAGCCGCACAATCAGCACCGGCAGATAGCCAAGCAGTCCCAGCAATGCCGGCTCCACTAAACGACAAATACACAACGCACCCAGGCCAAACGCGCATGCCCAGTACAGGCAGATGCGTCCGTGCAGGTTAAACGGCAGGTGCGAATAGTCCCAAAAGCGAGCGCCCGTTGTTTTTTCCAACAGCACGCCTACGCTGTACTCAATCACGCTGCATACGAGCGCTGCAGCGACAAACTGGCTCGAGGCATCCGGAATCCCACGCAACAGCAGCCAGCAGGCAATGCCGCCCGCGCCATAGATGGGGCAGCACGGCCCAAGCAAAAAGCCACTGTTGGCAAATCGTCCGTGATTGAGCATGGCGCATACTGTCGACTCCCATGCCCAACCGCAAAACCCGTAAAAGGCAAACGAGAGCACCAGTGCCGAGAGTGGGCAGGCGGCAAGCGTCGCGCCGCCAAACGCCATATCAATCGCGGTCCCCACCGTCTACCCTCTCCTCTTTTCGCTCGATTCGCCACTCACGTCATCGTCCGCCTCGTCCTTGCGCCGCAGACGACCGGCGACCGTCTCGCGCAGAGCGCACCATTTATCTGCCAGGCATACAATCCAAGCCTCACGACACGTCGGCGGCACTGGCACCAGCGGAAACATATGCCGCACGATAATATTCCGTTCGCGCGGCGTCAGCTCAAAATCTTCCTCCGCACGTGCCAGGGCAAAAAACGGGTGGCGAAAGCCATGCAGCCGATGGCTTGGGTCGGGATCGTGCCAGTCATAGAGAAAGTAATCGTGCAGCAGGGCCCCGCGCAACAACGAAGCACGGTCGACCGAAATGCCGGCACGGCCCAAGCGCTCGGCAAAGGACAGGCTCGCCCGCGCTACCGAAGTCACATGTGCATAGACCGTCACGTCGCCATGCTGGATAAACTCGTGCGTCAGGTCCAAGCGGCCCGCCTGGGCCAGCTGGCGGGCGGCATAGTCGACCTCGTGCGCGATTTTTTCGGCACGAACGGCATCGGACATGCTGCCTCCTTCCAGCGACTCACGGCGACAAGCCACGGCCTGTGCACAATCGATAAAAACATCATGGAACATATCAGTATGGCATCGGACAAAACGTTTTGCCCCACCAGTTGGCAAATTACCGCGCCGCCGTCACATATCAAACGCCAAAATGTGCGAGACTGTCTTGTGCAATTGTGCCGGCCGAGGGAGTGCCGGCGCACGATTCGCATGGAGTAACCCACAACGATGCTGCTTACGCAAACGACAACGCCCGAGGACGTCAAGGCTCTCGACCGCGCCGAGCTTCCGCTGCTCTGCGGCGAGATCCGTCAGGCAATCCTCGAAAGCTCCGCCGCCGTCGGCGGGCACGTTGCCCCCAACTTGGGCGTCGTTGAGCTTACGGTTGCGCTTCATCGCGTATTTAACTCCCCCATCGACAAGATTGTCTTTGACGTTTCGCACCAGACCTACGCCCACAAGGCGCTGACCGGGCGCGCGTACACTTATATCGATCCGGAGCGTTATGGTGAGGCTTCTGGCTTTGCCAATCCCGACGAGTCCGAGCACGACCTGTTCGCCATGGGCCATACCTCCACGTCGGTGAGCCTGGGCTGCGGCCTGGCGCACGCTCGTGACCTGGCGGGCGATACGTACAACGTCATCACCGTTATTGGCGACGGCTCGCTTTCGGGCGGCTTGGCGTTTGAGGGCTTTAACAATGCCGCCGAACTCGATAGCAACCTGATCATCATCGTCAACGATAACGACCAGTCCATTGCCGAGAACCATGGCGGCCTGTATCGCAATCTGGCCGAGCTGCGAGCCAGCAACGGTACCTGTGAGCGCAACGTTTTCCGCGCGATGGGGCTCGACTACCGCTATCTGGACGCCGGTAACGACGTGTTGGCCCTCGTCGACGCGTTGCAGGAACTGCGCAATATCGATCATCCCATCGTGCTGCACGTCTCCACCGCCAAGGGCAAGGGCTTTGAGCCAGCCCAGAACGACCCCGAACGCTGGCATCACGTGGGTCCGTTTGACATGGCAACTGGACGCAAGCTCTGCCCGGGCCATCCGAGCGAGCCTGCGCCGCGCACCTATGCCGACATTACGGGCGAGGCGCTCAGCGCCGCCATCGAGCGCGATTCGCAGGTCGTGGGCATCACGGCCGCCACGCCCTACATCATGGGCTTTACACCCGAGCTTCGCGCTGCCGCCGGCAAACAGTTCGTCGATGTGGGCATTGCCGAGGAGCACGCCGTGACCTTTGCCACCGCGCTTGCGCGCTCGGGCGCCAAGCCAGTCTTTGGTGCGTACGGCACGTTTTTGCAGCGCGCCTACGACGAGCTGTGGCACGACCTGTGCCTCAACGACGCCCCCGCAACCATCCTGGTGTTTGGTGCGTCAATCTTTGGCACCACGTCCGAGACGCACCTTTCGTTCTTTGATATTTCCATGCTGGGCGGTCTTCCCAACATGCGCTACTTGGCGCCGGCCTGCATGGAGGAATATCTGTCCATGCTGAGCTGGTCGCTCGACCACCGCGAGCATCCCGTGGCGATCCGCGTACCGGGCATCGGCCTGGTTAGCCGCCCCGATTTGGCGCCCGCCGAGGGCACCGATTACGGCGTCGCGCGCTACAACGTGGTGCGTCAGGGCCGCGACGTTGCCCTGCTCGCGCTTGGCGATTTCTTTGAGCTGGGCGAGCGCGTGGCAAACCGTCTGACTGCCGAGTACGGTATCGAGGCCACGCTCGTCAACCCGCGCTTTGCGACCGAGCTCGACCGTGAGTTCCTCGATAGCCTTGCCGCCGAGCATCGCGTTGTCGTCACCCTCGAGGACGGCATCTTGGACGGCGGCTGGGGCGAGCGCGTGGCGTGCTACCTGGCCTGCACGCCCGTGCGCACGCGCACCTTCGGCATCGCCAAGGGCTTCCCCGACCGCTACGACCCCAACGAACTGCTCGCACAGAACGGCATGACGGTCGAGAATATGGCCGCCGAAGCCGTGAGACTACTCAACGAGTAAGAAAACCTCCGCAAGGGAAGCACCCCTGCGGAGGTTTTTGTTTTCGCGACGCGATTATCTCAATCTGTAACATCTAGGGCCCGAATTTCCGTCTAACTGTTACAGATCTAGACAAAACGTCTTAGTCCCCGACCTTTATCTCAATCTGTAACAGATAGGGACCTTTTGACCGTCCAGATGTTACAGATTGAGACATTCGAATTCCCCTGAAGAGAAAATCTCAATCTGTAACAGTTACTCGGCAAAAACGGCTGAAGATGTTACAGATCGAGACAAAACAGTAAGGCATGCCGCTGCATCGGCCAGAACCACCACAAAGGTGCCTGTCCCTTTTTGGTAGGTAGAATAACCCATAAGGTAAGTATGTTTCTGAGTTATTTCGTGTTGACCATTTGAGCGCGATAGGGTATAATTCTACTCAACCGCTAGGGATTTTATTGAGAAGGGTGTTCTACCATGAGCAAGAACCTCTCCCAGCAGGTCGTTCTCGACCGCCGCGGCTTCGTTGCCGCCACCTTCGCAACCGTCGCCGGCCTTGGTCTTGCCGGCTGCTCTGACACCAGCGCCGAGGCCGACAAGGGTTCCGCCGCTGGCTCCTCCAAGAGCTCCAATGATACCGAGGCTTCCACCACGCTCGATGCCAAGGCATTCGACAAGCTCGTCAACGACGGCCCCAAGGCCGATGACGACGCCATCGCCGCCAGCACCTGGGCGACGGCCGTCAAGGACGCCGGCGTCTTTGAGATCGGTGGCGTTCAGACCTCCACGCTCTTCTCCCTCCTCAACGAGAAAGACGGTCAGACCCGCGGCTTCGATGCCGGTATCGCACAACTCCTGTCCAACTACATTCTGGGCGAGAACAAGGTCGAGATCACCCAGGTGACCTCGGACACGCGCGAGTCTGTCCTGCAGAACGGCCAGGTCGACGCTGTCTTTGCCACCTACACCATCACTGACGAACGCAAGAAGCTCGTCTCCTTCGCCGGCCCCTACTACTACACCCAGCAGGCCATCCTGGTGCTCGCCGATAACGACGACATCAAGGGCGTCGACGACCTGGCCGACAAGAACGTCGCCGTCCAGTCCGGCTCCAACGGCCCTGCCATCCTGGAGGAGTTCGCCCCCAAGGCCAGCCAGCAGGAGTTCAAGACCGACGAGGAGGCCCGCCAGGCACTCCAGCAGGGTCGTGTTGACGCCTACGTCATCGACAACAACATGCAGCAGAGCGCCCTGGTCCGCGAGCCCGGCAAGTACAAGATTGCCGGCAAGCCCTTCGGCAGCAAGGAGCCCTATGGCATCGGTCTGCCGCTCGATTCCGACGGCGTCGCCTTTGTCAACGACTTCCTTAAGAAGATCGAGGATGATGGCACCTGGACCGAGCTGTGGCAGATCTGCATCGGCGACCGTACGGGCGACACCAATGTTCCCGAGCTGCCCGAGATCGGCGCCTAGGCAGCGAGCCTGGTAACGACCGCAACGAAACCATACGGAAACGCATGATGCGCTTTATTGCGGTAAACTGTTTCCTCACTGAGTTGTCGGGGCTTCCGTACACACGGGAGCCCCTTTCCTTATCGGCGGGAGGTCCGCATGAGTCTCTCCGAGCTCTGGTCGCTCTATGGCCAGAACTATATCGACGCCCTGCTAGCAACCTGGGGCATGACGCTTGAGTCGTTTGCCATCGCCATGGTGCTGGCCGTTGCCGTCACTGTGGCGCGCGTGTCGCCGCTCAAGCCGCTGCGCGTCTTTGGCGACCTGTATGTCCAGGTCTTCCGTAACATCCCCGGCATCGCGCTGCTCATCATCGTCGTCTATGCGCTGCCGCCGCTCAAGGTCGTCCTGCCCTACCGCACCTGCGTTATCGTCGCCGCGGTCCTTTTGGGCTCGGCCTTTGGCTCCGAGAACTTTATGAGCGGCATCAACACCGTTGGCGTCGGTCAGGTCGAAGCCGCCCGCTCGCTGGGCATGAGCTTCAGCCGCATCCTCGCCAAGATCGTGATTCCGCAGGCGCTGCGCTCGAGCGTGCTGCCCATGACCAACCTTTTTATCGCCGTCATGCTCACCACCGCGCTCGGCAGTCAGGTGCCGTTGCAACCGCAGGAGCTCACCGGCGTGGTGAGCTATATCAACACGCGCTCGCTCGGCGGCGTCGCCGCGTTCTTTATCTCGGCGCTCGGCTACCTTGGCACGGCCTTTGTGGTGAGCCACATTGGCAACTACATCGATAAGAAGGTGAGGATCCTCCGATGAGCAAGCACTCCACCTCCGCGCTCACCATGCGCGATGCGCTCTACGAGGCTCCCGGCCCCAAGATGCGCGCCAAGATTCGCATCGGCACCGCCATCTCGCTTGTTGCCGTCGCCGCGCTCGCCGTCCTCGTGCTGCAGCGCTTTTATGTGACCGGCCAGCTTTCGGTCCACTATTGGTATTTCTTTACGCACCTCACCACCTGGAAGTTCCTGCTTGCCGGCTTTGAGGGCACCGTCAAGGTCGCGCTCACCGCAGGCGCCATCGCGCTGGTGCTGGGCTTAGGCCTCATGCTCGGCCGCACGAGCGACATTAAGCCGCTGCAGCTGGTCTGCCGCGTGCTCACCGATTTCTTCCGCGGTGTGCCGAGCCTGCTGTTCATCTACTTCTTCTTTTTGGTGCTGCCCCAGTACAAGATCGCGCTGCCGTCGTTTTGGATGCTCACGCTTCCCGTCGCGCTCGCCGCAGCCGGCGTACTGGCCGAGATTTTCCGCGCCGGCGTCAATGCCGTGCCGCGCGGTCAGGTCGAGGCAGCCCAGGCGCTCGGTCTCTCCAAGGCCAAAATCACCTTTAAAATCGTGCTGCCACAGGCGATTCGCTTTATTATTCCATCGTTGATTTCTCAGCTCGTAGTCGTGGTCAAGGACACCACCGTCGCCTACGTGGTGAGCTACCCCGACCTCATGCAAAACGCCCGCGTGCTCATTACCAACTACGACGCCCTCGTGTCGGTCTACCTGGTTATCGCGGTCATCTACATCCTCATCAACGTCGCGATCAACAAGGCCGCCATCTACGTTTCGCACAAGACCGGCGCGACCATCATCCGCTAACGCTTTACCATTTCGAGTCATAAGGAGCCGAGCACCATGGCACAGAGCACCTCTTCCACCGGCAATCAGCCGCTGATCGAGCTCAAGCATGTCGATAAACACTACGGCAATCTACATGTCCTCAACGACATCAATCTCTCGGTCGACCGCGGTGAGGTCGTCGTTGTGATTGGACCCTCGGGCTCGGGCAAGTCGACCATGTGCCGCACCATCAACCGCCTGGAAACCATCGACTCGGGCGAGATCCTCATCGAGGGCGAGCCCCTGCCGCAAGAAGGCAAGGATCTTGCCCGCATGCGCGCCGAGCTGGGCATGGTGTTTCAGCAGTTCAACCTGTTCGCACATATGACCGTACTGCAGAACGTCATGCTGGGACCGGTCGATGTGCTGGGTGTCTCCAAGGACGAGGCCCGCGAGCGCGCCATGGACCTGCTGAGCCGCGTGGGCGTGGCCGAACAGGCCGATAAGGTACCCGCACAGCTCTCGGGCGGCCAGCAGCAGCGCGTGGCCATTGCCCGCTCGCTTGCCATGCAACCCAAGGCCATGCTTTTTGACGAGCCCACCAGCGCCCTTGACCCCGAGATGATCAACGAAGTGCTCGAGGTCATGGTCCGTCTGGCCCAGCAGGGCATGACGATGATCGTCATCACGCACGAGATGAACTTCGCCCGCCGCGTGGCCGACCGCGTCGTGTTTATGGCCGACGGCCAGATCGTGGAAACCGGCACGCCTGACGAGTTCTTCGACCGCCCCCAAACCAAGCGCGCCCAGGACTTCCTCAACTCCATCAAGGGTCACTAACCAGACCGCCCACCCGCCCGCCATGCCCAACCAAACTCGAAAGTTACACCTATGATCGGAACTCGCACTTCATCGTCATACACCCCGCACGTCGACGTCGCCCCCGCCGACCGCCCACTCATCCTCGTCGCGCCGCGCTGGGAAGAGGCAAAGCCGTTTTTGAGCGAGACCCTCTCCCCCAACGAGGAAATCGCAAGCGTCTTTGTCGATGCCGTCCTTGCCGCCGGCGGCCTGCCGCTGCAGATGTCCATCACCGAGGACATTGAGGTCATTCGTCATTACGTGGAAATCGCCGACGGTATCGCTATTCCCGGCGGCCCCGATGTCAATCCCAAACGTTGGGGCGATGATCGACCCTACGACCCCACCCTCTGCTGCGAGATCCGCGATAGTTTTGAGTTTAAGCTGGTCGACGAGGTGCTCCGCGCCAAAAAGCCGCTCTTTACCACCTGCCGCGGCACGCAGCTGCTCAACGTCGCCACTGGCGGCACCCTGTGCATGGACGTGCCGAGCCTGGGCGCTCGCGAGGGCCGCACGCAGTGGCGCCACACTCACGTGCTCAACGACCCCGTGCACCCTGTCGAGGTCATGCCGGGCTCGCTGCTGGAGCGCGCGGTTGGCGGGCACAGGCTGATCCAGACCAACTCCGCACACCACTGCTGCGTCGACCGTCTGGGTAAGAGCACGCGCTTGGTCGCCAAGGCAACCGACGGCGTTCCCGAGTGCATCGAGGTCGAGGGGCAACCCTTCTGCCTAGGCGTGCAATGGCACCCTGAGTACACGTGGAAGACGCTCGAGACCGACTTTAACCTGTGGAAGTCGTTTGTCGAGGCGGCGGCCAAGGTAAAGCAGGCCCGCTGGCTCGCGAATCACGCAGGCTTAAACCTTCCATGCCGGGGGGGGCGGACACCAGCCACGGTGCCCGCCCCCCTGTATTTGGTATGCTCGGTATGATTTTCCCTCACAAACAATCAAAGAAATCTCGACCGCAATCGGTCGACGGTAAAGCAAATGGCAAAAACGCTTGCTACGTTTATTAGGCAGTCAATTAGAATCGAAATGCATTGACTATTCCCCAACGGGGTCACGCCACAAATCCACATGAGCATCGAGGCTGGAAGCGGAAGCATGGAATTGGCCCCGAGCTGTATGTAGATCGCTACGACGTTGACAAGCAACAGCATGCCAATCGGACCGAAGCCGGACCCAAAATAGGAAACAACGATCACGCAAGAGACCACGTATGCAAGGCAGACGACGCTCGCCAGAAGAAGTCGATAGCAAAATACATGCAGGTCGAAATACTGTTGAGCATCTAAAACGATTACGCAGTTAAGACAGTACAAAACGACACTCGACAGGACAAACGCGCCCAAAAGGGCAAAAGAAGACAGCACCACTCGCGCAACGATAGCGCACACACGCTTCCCTCCCCGAGCCTCCGACAACCCCCACGGTTCCTCAATAAAGCCCGAACTGACAAAGCACGGCACAATGCAAGCCGCGATGAACGGAAAGAACAATGCATGAGCCAACGGGGCTACGTTGAACAGCAGACCGCGAAAAACCTCTGCATTACCAAATAGAAGGACATCCTCCGCCGATAGCCGAAGCGTCGGGGCTGGGAAAAAGCCCAAGAAACTGTTCTCACGGAGGCTGCAGAACCACATCGGGAAAGAATTAAGCTGCAATACCACCATGCACGCATAAATTACCAGGATTAAGGCGTACGTCCATTTGCTCACATGCTTCAATTCTGACTGGAGAAGTCTTTTAATCTGACGAGCCATTGAGCACACCCCCAGCACGAAAGCTCACGAGAGCGTAAATCAATACCGATAGACAGCTGGCTGCCGCGCCATATCCCAGAAGCGTCAGCTGCCCCATATCGCTATACCCAAGGGCACATCCGACTCCAAGGTACGGCCCCGGAAGAAAGAAGATCCATCGCAAGGACGGCATGGGCGTCTGAAGGTAAGTTCCGTAGAGCGTCAAGCTCATGACAAATCCGATTATTACCACAGCCCCGCTAAATACGGCGCTGCCTGTGATCCGATAGATGGTCACCGTCTCCAACGCAACCGATATCACCAATACGGCGTTGACTATCATTGCAGGCAAAAATACAGTTAGCATGTCGTGCGAGTAGTTATGCCCTCCACGTATTATGGCTATTGCAAAAAGAAGAAGGCAAAGCGCACTATATGCTGCGCCAATTATTAAAGCAGACGAAAATGCATGGGCTAGAGCCCCATAAAAGCGGTTGAGACCTCTTGCCAAAGAAATTCGGCAGCCCTCTTCATAGCCACGCTCCTGTAGAATTACCAGGCAAACGATGAGCGGCACGAGCAGAGATGTGCCGGCAAAGGCGCTACGCACAAGGGACTCATCGGGTGCAGAAGGATCGATTACATTCCAGCAGAAGCCAATATCCTCCCCAAAAACGCTATTACCAAAGGCGAGCAACGTTGTTCCGTTTTTTAGAAAAACACCGAAGAGAAGGCCGAACGCCAGCATAGGCGCAAGACCAAACTTCGCCGGTAACATCCTGCGCAAACGCATCATATCTGCCTTTATGGGATGGATCGCCCGCTTCATAGCGAGACCGCCTTCATCAAGCGCCTGTAATACTCTTTTAGGGACGACGCCTCATCCCTTATGACGTCCATCGGTTCCTTTTTCAGCAGTTCGCCGTCATGAATAAACACGCAACTTGTTGCAACTGATGCCAACTCATCCAAATCATGGCTAGAGATGAGCATGGTCTTACCCTGTTCTCGATTCAATCGACCGATAAGGGTCCATATACTCTCGATGCCCAGCGGGTCCAATCCATTTGCTGGCTCATCGAAAACTAGCAAGTCAGTGTCACCCAACAAAGCCGTAGCTATATCCAGCCGCCGTTTCATTCCCAGAGAAAAACTGCTCACGCTCTTTTTCTCTTCGACGTCCAGCCCGACTAGGCTCAAAACGCGAGGAATCTCACGATTCTCATCAAGCCCCCATTCCGCACATCGGATTTGAAGATTCTCAACCGCGCTGAGAGATTGGTATGCTCCGCTGGAATCTGGCACATAGCCGACACGCGTCCGCATCAGGCCAAGCTCCTTTTTTGATTTGCCTCCAAAGAGCTCCACGCTTCCCGACGATGGCTCGCAGAGGCCCAAGACGATTTTAATAAGCGTGCTTTTGCCCGCACCGTTTGCACCGACAAGGGCACAGAGCTCAGACTGATGCACCTCGAAGGAAACGTCATGCAAAACGTGCCGTTTCCCGTAGCGTTTTGAAACTTTTGATAGCTTTATCGCTGATGCGTTCATTGGACCCCCGTTCTGCTTGATAGAAAAACCGCTCATATCGTTCCTTCTTTCCTTTATCGTTTTCCATGGTTATTATTGTTTTTCGATAACTTGTATTTGTCAAGATAATCTAAAAGAAGGGACCCGTGTTAGACACGGGTCCCTTCACGCTGATACTTCGTTTTAGTTGTTTGCCTTAAGCTACTCGTCACTCAAATCGACAGCGAAGACTGATGTCGGAAGCGATACCTCATTGCCTCCGCCGTCCCACATCTGTCTCACGACATTTTTTGCGCGCTCGACAATAAGCTCCTCAAGCTCTTTCTCGCTCACACGTTGAATAATATCTCCCGGTTGACAATCAAGCTCATCACAGATATCGAGAAGCGTCTTTAGGCGAATAGCTTTTATCTTTCCGTTTCTAAGCTTTGAAATATTAGCCGGAGTATGCCCCGTCGCCCGAATCAGATCAGCGCTGGTCTTTCCGGTCTTAAGCAGCTGCGTCTCAAGCTCGATGATGAGATAGCTCATGTTTCCTCCTACACAAGCTCGTCAGACTGCTCTTGGAGCAGCGAGGCATAACTCCAGATCGCCGAGATACACAGACAGACAGCCGCGCCGATAAGCGACCCCGCATCAAAGGCAACGCCTTGGCAAAACGCGATAACGAAGGAATGAGGCACGACGTAAAGCTCCAGCCCACCAATGGTAAGATTGACCGATCCGTAGGCACCAATAAGCGAAACCGCGGCGTTAACAGCAAAGGCAAGCGCAAGAACACGGATAAGCCGCACATGCGTCTTGGTAAAGGGCGAGACGCCTCGCGAGATGTTACGGCTGATCCCACACAGAACGACAAGCGAAATACCCACGACGAGTGCCAGGCACAGTCCGCTTGGGATAACGATGCACCCGCCATCGAGAAGCGTCACGACGCCGAAAGAATCGACAGAAGCAACGTTTGCAACCGCATACCAGATCACGTAAACAACCAACGCGGCAAAAGCGACGAGCATCCCTGCAAAAACGGCTGCCATGCAAAAGCCAAGCTTCCTGATATTTTCGCCCGCTTTGGCCATACGCTGAACGCTGTTAGACATACACTCACCCTCATCGACTCTATCGTTATTCGAACAGTTTATCGAACAACGATATTGATTGCATGCGGAAAGCCCCGCCAGTGCGCATAGCCCATTCACTAATCAGAAGGGGTGAGAGTGGATTTTTGGACACGTATCGAACGAGAGTGGATAATCTCCCACTTCGAGGCCACCACCGGGCCTAAAACGGGAGATTATCCACTCTCATAGTCATCAAGGCTCGCAAGCTCTTATTCGGCCGCCTCGCGCAGGGCCGACATCGTAGCCGCATATTGCTGCTGCAACGCATGCATTCCCTCGCGAGCGCCGTCAACGGCATCGGCGCCGCGCAGCGCATCGGTCACCACAACCGCCGGCTCGTACAGATTATCGAATCCCAGGTTCTGGCTCACGCCCTTGAGCGTATGCACTGCCATAAACGCACCTTCAGCGTCTCCCGCCGCCATGGCAGCCTCCAGCTTGTCCATGCTCTCGTCATCCAAAAACTTGAGGGCAAAGCGGGCAAGCATTTCCTCGCCCATCAGCCGAGCGCACGCGTCATCATAATTGGCGCCGATCTTCTCATACGCCTCACGCATGGAAATCATGGGTTAAAAACTCCTTTGGTCAAACTAAATCGTGGGAAACGCGACGACGTCAGCGGGGCGTGCCAACGTCTCGGCAATTTGGTCCTGCACCTCGAGCAGGCAATCGAGCAGCAACGGGTTAAAGGTACCGCACTTACCGTCCAGGATCATCTGGATAGCCTCCTCGTGCGGGATGGCATCCTTGTACACGCGCACGCTCGTCAGCGCATCGTACACGTCGGCCACCGAAACCACCTGTGCGGCAATGGGAATTTCGTCGCCCTTAAGGCCATCGGGATACCCCTTGCCGTCCCAGCGCTCGTGATGCCAACGCGCAATCTGGTACGCATATTCCATAAGCGCATTGCCGGCGTGATGGCTACCCAGCTCAAGCAACATGTCGGCGCCGATCGTGGTATGCGTCTTCATAATCTCGAATTCCTCGGGCGTAAGGCGTCCGGGTTTGTTGAGAATCGCATCGTCAATCGACATCTTGCCGATATCGTGCAGCGCCGAAGCCAGGGTAATCGTGGAGCGCTCCTCATTGTCGAGGGAGATCGCGCCGCTACGCTGGACCAGACAGCCAAGCAGCAGCTCGGTCAGCTTTTCGATGTTCGTAACGTGCCTGCCGCTCTCGCCGTTGCGAAGCTCCATGACGCCGGCCATGATGTCGATGAGCATGCGACTGTTCTTGACGCGCTCGTTGTACTGCTGGGACAGCAGGTTCGTCAGGCGGCGCTGTTTGGCGTATAGGCGGATGGTGTTGCTTACACGGCGGCGCACGACACGGGAGTCAAACGGGCGGTTGATATAGTCCGAGGCGCCCAGCTCGTACGCGCGCAGAACCGCATCATCGGAATCTTCGCTCGAAATCATGATGACAGGCAGATTATCGATACCCGATCGGCGCGACAGATCGGCCAGCACCTCAAAGCCACTTATGCCCGGCATGACAATGTCCAGCAGCACGAGCGACAACTCATCGCCATAGCGGTCGACCATGTCGAGCGCCGTACGACCGTTGTCGGCCTCGAGGATGCAATACTCGTCCTTGAGCATCTCGTTGAGAATGGCTCGGTTCATCTCGGAGTCATCGGCGATAAGCACCAATGGCTTTTCGCTTTGGAAGGCCTCGATGGAATCGGCATCGGTCACGACCGTACCGGCTTTTGCCTTAGCGCGGCTCAGTAACTGGACAGCGCGGCCAACGCCCCCATCGACCGTCTCGCCATGAATGCGAACGCCACCAACACATGCCGTCAAGCTCACGTACTCATGGCCCGGAATAATCGTGGAATGAACGGCATCGGATACCTGATGCAGGCGACGGGTGAAGTCATCGGAGGGAATATTGGGCATGACGACCACAAACTTGTCGCAGCCATAGCGCACAAGCTCGTCAGTCGAACGAATTCCGCCGCGTATGGCTGTCGCCACAGCACCGAGCGCAAGGTCGCCGGCATGACGGCCACACGTGTCGTTGAAGACCCTAAAATCATCAAGGTCGATCATCGCAACGCCGGCATTCATGCGGGCGCTTCGGAGCTTTTCCTCGTAATATCGGCGATTGTGCACGCTCGTCAGCACGTCGGTGTAGACAAGGTCCTCTTCTGCGGCCTCTTGCTCATCGATCGGACGCACCATCAGCAGGACGTGAGGCTTGCCCTCGACCTTCAGAGGGCGCAGATGGGCGCGGTACTCAACGCCATCGTTGAGCAGTTGCTCCGACACCTCATCGGAATCTGTCAAGACCTCAAGACTCGACTGACGCAGACAAGGGCAGCGATCGCCGGCGAGCAGGCAGTTGGGCTCGCTCTTAATCTGATCGGCCGACAGCAAACGTACCACGGGGTAGGTCTTCGCGACACGGGCGACCTCGGCGGCAGCCTCCTCGTCGGTTAGATTGACCTCGTGACTATTGAGCATATGGGGCCCTTTCGATAGTTTCGCATGGTAGCGGTGGGTTCCAAATGGTACAAGGGTAACACCTTGCCGATGCAGGTAAGCACGTGAATGCTGTTACATTTTTATGAGTTGGCAGACGGCGCGATTGAAGCCGCAGACGTGAGGTTTTGAGCACATTTGTTAACGCAGCCGAAACGTTTGCGAGTGAAGCCTGTTTTGTTTTTTACAGCTGTTAGAGCCCCAGGATGCCGCGGACAGCCCGGGCAGCCGCTGCCGGGCGATCGCGCAGGCCGTTGTGCGCGCCGGGAACCATTACGAGTGGGCAATCCAAAAGCTCAGCCGCCATCCTCGTACCCGCCTCGCGGGGCGTGCCAATCGAAAGCTCGCCCAAAAGCACGGCGGCCACCGTTTTTGACGCACGAACGCTATCCCAATCGGGAACGCAGGTCATAGTGATCCCGTATTCGTTTGCCATGAAACTACGGCCGTTGCGCAGGGCATGCTTGGCTTCTGCCTCGGTTGTTCTGGGAGCTTCGGGGTCCGGATCGCCGATGGCACCCAGAAAGGCCCGTAATGCCCTGGAGACCTTCCCCGCGGCGATCATCTCGAGCAAAACCGGGGCCGCGCCCAGACCGGCACCCTCATCTGTCACGGCGGGTTCATGCAGAATCGCACGTGAGATTATGGCGGGGTTTGCACGGAGAAGCTCCAGCGCCACCAGCGTACCGGCACTGTGCGCGAGCACGTTTGCCGGAGCGCCAATATGCTCGATAACGGCCTGCAGGTCGGCGGCCTGGGCGGCGAGGTCGTAGCGTCCGTCTGCAGCGTCGCCGCTCTCGCCGCAACCGCGGCGGTCGTAGGCAATGACGCGATAGTCGCAGGCGAGCTCGCGGGCGATGCCGTCAAAAAAGACACCATCGACACACGCACCGTGCACGCACACCAAGGCGGGTGCATCAGACGATACATCCACGCCAGCATACTCGCGGCAGGCGATCGTAGTGCCTGCATTCTCGACCGTAAAATCCATACTGTGGTCCCATCGTCAACACCACCAGACCGTGCCGGGGTGCGGCTTGGCCAGATGGCGTCATTTTGTGCGTACATGAATGCGCTTACTGTACCCGACTCGCACTCTTTCATGACAGGGTTTCGGAAACTCACTCGATTGCAAGGTTTCTGCCTAAACAACAGCACCCAAACCCGCGACCCACATGAAGACCGATGCTATGCTTAATCTCAACTGTCCCAAGGAGCATATGCCTATGTCTACGTTTTTAAATGCCAGCCCCATCTTTGGGCCCGTCCGCAGCCGTCGCCTGGGCCTTTCGCTCGGCGTCAACATGATGCCGGCGAGCGGCAAGATCTGCACGTTCGACTGCATCTACTGCGAGAACGGCCTCAACGCCGAGCGCCCCTGCCACGAGCCGTATAACACGGCTGCCGTGGTGCTCGACGCACTCGAGGCCAAGCTGCACGAGATGGTAATCGAGGGTGAGCTGCCCGATGTAATCACGTTTGCCGGCAATGGCGAGCCCACCGCCGCGCCGGAGTTTCCGCAGGCCATCGCCGGTGCCGTCGCGCTTCGCGACCAGCTGGCCCCAAACACCAAGATTGCCGTGCTTTCCAACGGCACGCGCGCCGACCGTCCCCAGGTACACGATGCGCTCATGATGGTCGACGACAACATCCTCAAGCTCGATACGGTCGACCCGGCATTTATCCAGCTGCTCGACCAGCCCGTTGGCCCCTACGATGTAGAGCACCAGATCGAAACGTTCGCGAGCTTTAACGGCCACGTCATTATCCAGACGATGTTTTTGAGCGGCGAGTACCGAGGCAAGTCTCTCGATAACACCGGCGAGGAGTACGTCGGCCCTTGGCTCGCGGCGCTCGAACGCATTCGCCCGCAGGAGGCGACTATCTACACGGTGGCGCGCGAGACACCGATCGCCGGCCTTGCTAAAGCGGTGCCCGAGGTGCTCGACACGATTGCCGCACGCGTCCAAGCCCTCGGCATCCCCTGCCAGGTGAGCTACTAGCAAAACCACGCAGCAGCCAGTGCCCGCCATCCCGCCCCATCAGTTGCGGTGATATAGTTCCTATTTGTGCTGTTAAACCGCTTAAATCGGAACTATATCACCGCAACTTTTATAGACGCGTGGGTGGGCTATACTAGCTGCGGATGAAAGGAAGTTAGCCATGTTTGACAAAGGACCCGTGCCCGGCCGCAACGACGCTTGCTGGTGCGGCAGCGGCAAAAAATATAAGAAATGCCATAGCACCTTTGATGAGCGCCTCGAGCGCTTGTGGGAAGAGGGCTGGGAGGTTCTGCCCCGCACGCTCTACAAGACGCCCGCCGATATCGAGGGCATCAAGCGCTCGGCCGCCATCAACGTGGGCGTGCTCGATTACGTAGGCGAGCACATCGCCGCGGGCATGACCACCAACCAGATCGACCAGATGATCTACGACTACACCGTCGAGCACGGCGGCACGCCGGCCGACCTCAACTACGAGGGCTACCCCAAGAGCGTATGCACCTCGATCAATGATGTGGTCTGTCACGGTATCCCCTGCGATACGGACGTGCTGCACGAGGGCGACATCATCAACGTCGACTGCTCCACGATCCTGGACGGCTACTTTAGTGATTCGAGCCGCATGTTCTGCATCGGCGAGGTCTCTGCCGAGCGCCAGCGCCTGGTCGACGTCACCCGCGCCAGCGTGGAGGCGGGCCTGGCGGCCGTCAAGCCATGGCTTCCGCTGTCCGTTATGGCCGAGGCCGTGCAAAAGACGGTCGAGGACGCCGGTTTTAGCGTGGTGCGCGAGTACGGCGGACACGGCATTGGCAAGGAGTTCCACGAGGACCCGTTTGTAGGCTTTACCACCGAGGCGCCCGATGTGGACACCATCATGGCCCCGGGTATGGTCTTTACCATCGAGCCCATGGTCAACGCCGGAGCGCCCGACATCAAGATTAGCAAGGGTGACGGTTGGTGCGTGCGCACCAAGGACGGCAGCGATTCGGCTCAGTGCGAGGTACAGCTCGTGGTGACCGAGGACGGCTACGAGCTGCTGAGCTGGTAGCCGCAGATGCGCCGGATGCTGACGGGCACGCTCGTCTTGCATCCGGCGTTTTATTTGAACGTTTTGCCTGATAAAACCTGCCAATAATAAACCTGTCCCTTTTTGGCAGGTCGAGCGGAGAGGACTGCTTGTGAACATCCTGGTTTTGTTGCCCGTCAACGACCGCCATCGCGCAATTCTTGAGTCGAGCGCTCCGGGCGAGGACTTTATCTACACGAGCTCCGACGCCGCCACGCGCGAGCAGGTCGCCGATGCCGACGTGATCTTGGGCAATATAGACCCTAGCATGCTCACGGCATGCGAGCATCTCCAGCTGTTGCAATTGCAGACCGCCGGCTATGACGACTATCTTGCCGCCGGCACCGTGCCGGCCGACGCCAAACTGTCCTGCTCGGTGGGCGCCTACGGCCAGGCCGTAAGCGAGCACATGTTTGCCATGGTCCTTTCCATGATGAAGCGCCTGCCCGGCTATCACGACTTGCAGCGCGAGCATCGCTGGGAGGATTTGGGGCCGGTTACCTCGCTCAAAAATGCCAACGTGCTGGTGCTGGGCGCGGGCGACATTGGCGGCCACTTTGCCACGCTCTGCCGCAGCATGGGTGCGCACGTCCGCGGCATCAAGCGCCATCCGCTCGTCTACCCCATTGTGTTTGAGGACATGGACGGCATGGACGCCCTACCTGAGCGCTTGGCGGAGACCGACATCGTCGCATCCTTTATGCCGAGCACACCCGAGACCCGCGGTCTGGCGAACGCCGAGTTCTTCGCCGCGATGAAGCCGGGCGCCTTCTTTGCCAACGGCGGCCGCGGCGACCTTGTGGTCGCCGACGACTTGGTTGCCGCCTTGGAGTCGGGACATCTCGCCGGCGCCGCGGTCGACGTCACCGACCCCGAGCCCCTGCCCGCGACAAGCCCGCTGTGGGATGCGCCCAACATGCTCATCACACCGCACGTCTCTGGCTGGTTCCATCTAGCCGCCACCCTCAACAACGTCGTCGACATTGCCGCGGAGAATCTGCGTCACCTGCAGGCCGGCGAGACGCTCCGCTGCTGGATCGAGCACTAGGGTTCCGCCGTTCTAACGAACGGCGGACCGGTCGACGCTGTGCGCCGCCCAGAGCGACAATTTGCCATTCAAAAGGCAAGGCATGACCAGAAGGTCTATGCCTTGCCTTTTTCATGCCAACTTGTTCGCTCTGGACATCGCTCGCTGACGTTTGCCCAACCTGCGGTGTCTTAACAATTCTGTCCAGCTGTTGGCATTGCGGCATTTGCCCAGATAAAACCTGCCAAAATGAACCTATCCCTTTTTGGTAGGTTTGGTGCAATGGGGTCAGGTTGGCTTGCGCCATACCGGTAGTTCTGTCTGCGACACTCTCGCCAAAGTGATATCAAACATACATCTAGCGTTTTCGACACTTCGCTTATTAGAGCCAGTCCGCCTCCTCGTCATAGCGGTCCGAATAGGCGTTACGCTTGAGTTCTTCAGCACTCGTTGGTCGCGCCTTGGACACGTCGACCCCTGACTCATGGCAAGCGTCGACGAACAACTGTAAACCCCGATCAATAAGCTGAGCCCCACGCTCGGCCTTCATTTCTTCGGCTCGCATTTAGAGTTCCACACTTTCGGCGCCGTTGATGGTTAGGTTGCGCTCGTAGAAAGCGGTGAGGGCGCGGATGGCGTACATCACGTCGCGCACGCCGCCGGTCTCGTAGCTCGAGTGCATGGCAAGCTGCGGCAGGCCCACGTCTACGGCATGCATGCTCGCCTGCATATTGGACAGATTGCCCAGGGTAGAACCGCCGGCCATATCGCTCTTGTTGGCAAAGGCCTGCGTGGGCACGTCGGCGTCATCGCAAATGGCTTGGAACACCGCGCGGCTAAAGGCATCGGTGCAGTAGTGCTGGTTGGCGGCTTCCTTGATGACGATGCCGCCGTTAAGCACCACCTGGTTGCGGGCATCGCACTTCTCGGCGTGGTTGGGATGCACGGCATGTGCATTGTCACAGCTCACGAGCATCGAGGCGGCAAGCGCGCGATGGTACGACTCGTCGTCAAAGCCCAGCGAGCCGTTAATGCGGCGCAGCGCGTCGGCCAAGAACGTCGACACGGCGCCCTGCTTGGTCTCGGAGCCAACCTCCTCGTTATCAAAGCAGCAGAAGACCGAGACGTCATGCGCGTTCTCGGCACCCAAAAATGCCTGCAGCGAGGTGTAGGCGCAGGCCAGGTCGTCGAGCTTGGGCGTCGAGATGAACTCGTCGGCCCAGCCCCAAATGCGCGCATCCTGGCGATTGACCAGGAACAGATCGCGGCCCAGGATCTGCTCGGGCTCGACGTCCAGCTCTTCGGCGACCAGGGCGTCAAAATCTCCCTGTTTAAGGTCACCGGCGCTGATGAGCGGGCACAGGTCGACGGCTCGGTTGGGAGCAAAGCCCTCGTTAACGCCGCGGTTCATGTGGATGGCAAGGCTCGGGATAATAGCGACCTCGCGCTCGGTAGCGAGCAAACGACTCTCGATACGGTCGCCCTCGCGTACCAGCACGCGGCCCGCGAGTGCCAGCGGACGGTCGAACCAGGTGTAGTCGATCATGCCGCCGTAGGCCTCGGTGTTCAGGCGCAGCGTCTCGCCCGCGCCGTCGAGCTCGGGCACGGCCTTAACCTTAAACGTCGGCGAGTCGCTGTGCGACGCCGTCAGCTGAAAATGGTAGTCGCCGGCAACGCCGTCCTCGCCCCACGTCGCGGCCAGGTCCTCGCCCACCTTAAAGGCAACAACGCTCGAGGTGTTGCGCTGCGTGTAATAACGCCCGCCCGGCTCGATGTCCCACGCCGCATTCTCGGGCAGGTAGGTAAAGCCCGCCTCGTCGAGCTCGGCCATAATGGTCGCCGCCGTATGAAACATGCTGGGGCATGCCTCGATAAAGTCGATAAGGTCGTTGGCGGCCTCGATATCGTCGGCCGTCACGTGCGCGCGCTCGGGCGTTTCCTGATCCGTCATGCTCTCCCCTTTCGCTGGGTTGATGGTCCCCTCCAGCATACCCCGCCACGCCAGCGCCGCACTCTTCATTCCGTGCTTAATTCCGCACCGCTCACCAAGTTGAGCCATCATGCCCGCGCCCCTTTTGCGACAATTGCGCTAACAGGACGAGAGGAACCGTCATGAAGCCACGTAACATTGCCATCGCCTGCGGTGGCGCGGGAGTCGCCGTCGGCTTTGCCGCTGCCGCCGGCATCGTTTACCGCAAGCAAATCAAGTCCGCCGCGTCGCTCAGACGCTTGACCGGCTACGCGGATGGCTATGACCTGTACGCAATCGACATCGCCTACGACTACGATCTTGATCGCATCATCGCCGCTGCCGTGCGCGACGACCAGGCCTACATCGATGCCGTGGTGGCGCAGGTGCTGCCCGGTGTGCCGGTACATGTCCAGGCGCCCCAATTTGCCTGCAGCGCTTTTGTCGCCGTAGATGCCGAAGGCCGCGTGCGCACCGGTCGCAATTACGACTTTAAGGACGACACCTCAGCGCTGCTGGTGTGCAATCACCCACGCGGCGGCTATGCCTCCATCGGGTTTGCCGCCCTTAACAACCTGGGCGATAACACTCCGCTTGACTCCGTCGCCGGACGCGCCGCCGCACTCATGGGCCCGTTTGCCCAGCTCGACGGTGTTAACGAATACGGCGTGTCCATTGCCGTACTCACCCTGGATTCCAAGCCCTGTGACCAGGACACGCAACGTCCCGTCATCAACACTTCGCTCGCCATCCGTCTGGTGCTCGACCGCGCGGCTACCACGCAAGAGGCCGTCGACCTGCTTTCCGCCTACGACATGCACGCCATGGCCGGACGCGATTACCACTTCTTTATCAACGACGCCGCCGGTGACGCGCGCGTAGTAGAGTGGGATCCGCGCGATCCGGACCGTGCTTTCAAAGCGACTCCTGTACGCCAGGTTACGAACTTCTACGCCTGCTATGGCGACGAAGTGCTGCCCAACCAAAAGAATGACGAGCTGGGCCATGGTAAAGAGCGCGCCGTCGCAATCGCCGATGTCCTTGACGCCCACGCCGGTGCCCAGGACGAGGCAGTCGCTTGGAAGGCCCTTCGCGCCGCAGCCCAAGAGCCCAATCCGGAAGACATCACCAGCAATACGCAATGGTCGGTCGTCTTTGACAATACCGAACCCGCCGCCGCTATTACGCTGCGCCGCCACTGGGGCAACGTCGATGCCTTCGCACTGTAAGGAGCCAGGCCCGTCGACCTTACGTTCCCTGACGTTGCTTACATTTCCATACGCTTGAGCTAACACGTTTTACCCCCGTATCAACAGTGTGCGGGGGTAAACTTATGCGCATGTTATAACTTGCCCGGAAGGATTCATCATGCTCAGGATCGGTCTTCTTACCAGTGGCGGCGACTGCCAGGCGCTCAACGCCACCATGCGCGGCATCGTCAAAACGCTTATGACCAATAGCGAAGAACCTATCGAGATCTACGGTTTTGAGGACGGCTACCAGGGCCTTATCTACAGCAGGTTCCGTGTCATGACGCCCGCCGATTTTAGCGGCATCCTCACCCGCGGCGGCACCATCCTGGGCACGAGCCGCACGCCGTTCAAGCGCCTGGATACCCCCGAGGCCGATGGTGTCGAGAAGGTGCCGGCGATGGTCCACACCTATCATAAGCTGCAGCTCGACTGCCTGTTTATGCTGGGCGGTAACGGCTCCACCAAGACCGCCAACCGCCTGCGTGAAGAGGGCCTCAACGTTATCGCCCTGCCCAAGACCATCGATAACGACACCTGGGGCACCGAGCTGACGTTTGGCTTTACGAGCGCCATCGACGTCGCCACCAAGTGCATCGACGACATTCACACCACCGCTTCGAGCCACGGCCGCGTGTTCGTTATCGAAATCATGGGCCATAAGGTTGGCTGGATCCCGCTGTATGCCGGCGTCGCGGGCGGCGCGGATGTCATCTTGATCCCCGAAATACCCTACGACATGGATAACGTCATCAAGACCATCGAGCATCGCATGGAGACCGGCAGCCGCTTTACCATCGTGGCCGTCGCCGAGGGCGCTATCTCCAAGGAGGACGCGGCGCTGTCCAAGAAGGAGTACAAGAAAAAGCTCGCCGAGCGCACGAGTCCGTCGATTGTCTACGACATCGCCAAGGAGATTGAGGCCAAGACCGGTCGCGAGACCCGCGTCGCCATCCCCGGCCACACGCAGCGCGGCGGCCAACCCGACGCTCAGGACCGCATCTTTGCGACCCAGTGCGGCGTCGAGGCAGCACTGGGATGCCTGCGCGGCGAGTTTGGCTACATGATTGCCCTGCGTGACGGCAAGATGTGCCACATGCCGCTCGAGGATGTCGCCGGCAAGCTCAAGTATGTCGATCCCCAGAGCGACCTGGTACGCGAGGCCAAGGCGTTGGGCATCAGCTTCGGCGACGAATAGCCTCGGCCGAAACTGCTCTCATTGGAGGCCCCAAGGCTTACCTCCCAAATCGTCCTCGGACATGTCAGGATCCCGCCGTGCGCTTCGCGCGGCGGGATCCTTCCGTCCTGCGGAAAGATTTGGGAGGTAAGCCCTGGGGCCTCCTGCGGTAACTAGGGAGGCCGAGGCTATTCGTCTTCTTGCTGCAAGTGCCTGGGGTAGGATGCGGCGTGCATTTTTGGGAGTATTCAGCAGCCGAGGGTGCCTGCATACTGGATTTTGGGCGAGAGACAGGCGCCGCGGGCCGCATTCTGCAAAAAATGACCAGCTCTTGAGGCGCTGGGGGGTAGCGCGCAGAGATGTGGTGTAAGAGGCGGGGCATGCCCCGCCTCTTCCCTT
>CAJKZO010000001.1:0-60332 GCA_905204365.1 uncultured Collinsella sp. | reverse complement strand
TGTTGCCGTAGCCCACGACCTCGGCATAAATGTGCGCACCGCGCGCCTGCGCATGTTCCATGCTCTCGAGCACGAGCACGCAGGCGCCCTCGCCCATCACAAAGCCGTCGCGGTCTGCATCGAACGGACGGCAGGCCGTCGCGGGATCGGGGTTGGTGGTCAATGCGCGGCAGGACGTAAAGCCCGCAACGGCATCGGGGATAATGGCCGCCTCGGCGCCGCCCGCGAGGATCGCGTCGGCATAGCCGTGCTTGATGGCGCGGAACGCCTCGCCCACCGCATGGGCCGAGGTTGCGCACGCGGTCACCACGGGCAGGGTCGGGCCCTTTGCCTTGTGGCGGATTGCGATATTGCCCGATGCCATGTTGGGGATCATCATCGCGATCATATAGGGCGATGCGCGGCGGGGCCCACGTTCGGCAATCGTATGGACGTTGTCGACGAGCGTCGTCATGCCGCCCACGCCCGAGCCCACGTAGACGCCCAGGCGCTCGCGATCGATGGCGCCTTCGACATCAAAGCCTGCATCGTGCATGGCTTCGTCCGAAGCCGCCATCGCAAACTGAACGCAGGGGTCGAGATGCTTGGCGTCACGCTTGCCAAAGTACTCGTTGCCGTCAAAGCCCTTGACCTCGGCTGCCACCTTGACGGCAAACGCATCGGTATCGAAGTGCGTGATCGGGCCGATGCCGCACGTGCCGGCGCACATGGCCGCCCAGGTGGCAAGCGCGGTGTTGCCGAGCGGCGACACGGCACCGATACCGGTGATTGCAACTCTCTGTTCCATCATGGTCTCCTCATCCAAGCCGTTCTTCGGCCCTGGTTTCTACATCGCCATTCCGCCGTCGACGCGTACGACTTCGCCCGTAATGTAGGCAGCCGCATCGCTCACTAAAAATCGCACCACACCGGCCACCTCTTCGGGCTGCGCCATGCGCTTTAGGGGAATCTGCTCCTCGGTTGCCGCGCGAACCTTCTCTGAGAGCTTTGCCGTCATATCTGTCTCGACAAACCCGGGGGCGACCGCGTTCACTCGTACGCCGCGGGATGCAAGCTCGCGCGCCACCGCCTTGGTCAGACCGATCACGCCCGCCTTGGAGGCAGCGTAATTAGCCTGTCCGGCGTTGCCCATCAGGCCCACGACCGAGCTCATGTTGACGACGCAGCCGCCACGCTGGCGCATAAAGGTCTTAGTGAGCGCGCGCGTCGTATTGAACGTGCCCTTGAGATTGACATCGAGCACGCGATCGAAGGCGTCATCGCCCATGCGCATAAGCAGCCCATCGCGAGTAATCCCGGCGTTATTGACGAGCGCCCAAATCGAACCAAAGTTATTGAGCACGGCCTCGATACACGCATCGACGGCATCGGGGTCGGCCACATCGCATTGATACGCGCGAGCTGTGGCACCAGCGGCCTCGCAGGCTTCGCACGTCTCACGCACCGCATCGACGCTGCCGGCATAGACGACGGCGATATCGTAGCCATCCTCCGCCAGACCGATAGCGCAGGCGCGGCCGATACCCCGCGAGCCGCCCGTGACCAGTGCCACGCGACGTGAGTCGTTGCGCTCGAGCGCGCCGTTGTTCAAGTTGCCCATGTCATTCCTTTCGGGTTACAGCCCCGTGGACCATGCGAGCTCGTCGGCAATAGCTGCGACCTGCTCGGCCGTTTCGCACGAATACACGCGAACGTCGCTCAGCGTACGCTTGACCAGGCCCGACAGCGTTTTGCCAGGGCCGACCTCAATAAACGTGTCGATGCCCTGATCCTGCAGAGCATGCAGCGTGTCGACCCAGCGAACGGCATGACTCACCTGGTTGGCCAAGACATCCGATGCCACTCGCGGGTCCGCCGGATAGGGCGCCGCCGTCATGTTTGCCATGACCGGAATCAGCAGCGGAGACGGCGCGTGGCCGGCTTGGATATACGTCGCCAGCCCCTCAGTCGCCTCTGCCATATAGGGGCTATGGAATGCACCCGACACCGCGACTTTCATAGCGCGGCCGCCAGCCTCTTTTACTAGGACGTCGAGCTCCTGCAGCGCCTCGGACGCTCCGGCCACAACCGTCTGCTGCGGACTGTTGTAGTTGACAGGCCAGCAGTCCTCGCCGGCCTGTTTTGCCAGGTTCTCGACTTGCTCCGCATCGAGCTTGATGACGGCGCGCATACCGCCCGGATGGCGCTCGGCAGCCGCGGCCATCAGCGCCGCGCGCTCGCACACGAGCTCAAAGCCCGCTCGCGTATCGAATGCCCCCGCAAAGGTGAGCGCGGCGACCTCGCCCAGCGAGAATCCCGCACAGACGGCAGGCACCACGTCGCGCTCACGCAGAGCGGTAGCCGCTGCCAGGTCGTGAACGAACACGCAGGGCTGCGTGTTCACGGTCTGCGACAGCTCCTCCTTGGAGGCGCTCCGGCACTGCTCACTGGTCCCCGGGCGTACCTCATCGGCGATTGCAAACACCTCAGCAGCCGCCGGCGATGCTTCGATGAGGTCAACGCCCATCGCGGGGTGTTGGGCACCCTGGCCGGCAAACAGAAACGCTACGCTACCCATGCGCACGCACCCTTCAGGACGTGCTCGGCGCCATCGACCAGGTCGTCAACGATTTCGCGTGCGCTCTGGCGCTCGTTGACCATGCCGGCAATCTGTCCGCACAAATACGAACCCTCTTCGTAATTACCGTCCTTTGCGGCCTTGCGAAGAGCACCCGTGCCCATGGCCCCAAGCTCCTCGGGACTTGCACCCGCCGCCTCACTTTTAGCGTAGGCATTGGTGAAGGGGCTCTTGAGCGCACGCACCGGATGTCCCGTCGAACGGCCAGTCGCGCGCGTCGAGGTGTCTCCCGCCTTGAGCACCAGCTCTTTGTACTGCTCAGAAACAGTGCATTCGTTTGCAACGAGAAAGCGTGTACCCACCTGAACGCCGGCGGCACCGAGCATAAAGGCCGCTGCCACGCCGCGACCATCGGCGATGCCGCCAGCCGCAACCACGGGAATATCGACCGCATCGACAACCTGCGGCACCAGCGCCATCGTCGAGGTCTCGCCAATATGTCCACCCGATTCGGTGCCTTCGGCAACCACGGCGGTGGCCCCGCGACGTGCCACGAGACGCGCCAGCGCCACCGAAGCCACGACGGGGATGACCTTAATGCCCGCATCGTTCCAAGCCTTCATGTACTTGGTGGGATTGCCGGCACCCGTCACGACGACCGGCACTTGTTCATCGATCACAACCTGTGCGACCTCGTCGACAAACGGGCTCATGAGCATAACGTTGACGCCAAAGGGCTTATCCGTCTTGGCGCGCAGCTCGTGAATCTGATCGCGCAGCCAGTTGGCGTCGGCATTCATGGCCGCGATAATGCCTAAGCCGCCTGCCTCGGACACGGCAGATGCCAGCGAGGCGTCGGCAATCCAGGCCATGCCACCCTGGAACACGGGCTTTTCGATGCCGAGCAGCTCGCAGAGAGGAGTCTTGAGCATCTCTACTTCTCCAATGCCGCCTCAACCGTATCGGCGAACTCGCCGACTGTCTTGGGGTTCTCCTCGGTATCGAGCTGGATACCAAACTCGTCCTCGACGGCGACGAGGATCTCGACGGTGCCCAGGCTGTCGAGGCCAATCTCCTCGAGCGTGGACTCGGGCTTCATTTCGACGTCGTCAAGGCCAGCGGTCTCGCGGATAACGTCGCAAACGCGCTCGAAGGTCTTCTGATCTGCCATGGTAGTTCTCCTTTGTTTGTGCCCTAGGGGCGTTTTTATTTCCTATGTGCGACTACTTCCAACGAAGCAGATAGCCACCTATATCCAGGCCGGCGCCAAATCCAACGAGGGCGATAGTGTCGCCCGCATTCAGTGCGTCGGTGCGTGCCAGCCGGTCAAGCGCAAAGGGAATGCAAGCGCTCGAAATATTGCCGGTCTCGCGCAGCGTTCGAACCACACGCTCGTCTGGCACGCCGAGGCGCTTGACCGCCTGACTCAGGATTCGTTCGTTAGCCTGATGGAATACAAAATGATCGATATCTTCGACCGAAATGCCCGCATCGCTCGCAAGCTTATGGACCGTGTCGCAGATGGCGTTGACGCCAAACTTGAAGACGCGACGGCCGTTCATGGAAAGCACGCTTTCGCTATCCGCGGAGGCCTTAAACGGCGAGGTTCCGACCAGACCGGGAACGCGCAACGTCTCGACGTCGGGCGCCGTCGAAAGCTCAACGGCAAGAGGGTTGTCTCCCCCAGCCTCCATCACAGCGGCGCCAGCCCCATCGCCAAAGAGCACGCAGGTGGCGCGGTCGGTCCAATCAAGCGCGCGCGTCATCTGCTCGGCAGCAACGACAAGCACATGCTTGGCTCGTCCTCGGGCGATATAGCCCTCGGCGACATCGAGCGCAAATACGAAGCCGGCGCAGGCCGCCGAGACATCGAAGGCAGGGCACGTCGCGCCTAGTCGCTCAGCAACGGCACACGCCTCAGCGGGAACAAGGTGGTCGCCCGTCGTCGTCGAGCAGACAATCAGATCCAGCTGGCTCGCGTCGATTCCGGACACCTGGAGTGCCCGCTCGCTCGCCGCTACGGCAAGATCGTCAAGTGACTCGGTGGTGCAGACGTGGCGGCTCTTGATACCGGTGCGGGTAAAAATCCACTCATCCGAGGTATCGAGGAACTCGGACAGCTCGTCATTGGAAACACTGCGCTTAGGAAGCGCCGAGCCTGTTCCAAGAATCGTGAAACCCATCACTAACCTCCTTTGAGTTGTTGACGTGTTTACATCGACCAAGAGAGGATAGCGCATTTCAGTCGTTGTTGACGTGTTAACATTAAATTGTCCAAATGCGACAAAGGCTTCACATTGTGTCTGTCTCTCGAAACCATTGCGTTATTCACTTATTCATTAAGGAGGTAGCAGCCGTTATGGATGCCAAATTAACGATAGTCGACGTAACCGGATCGACCAACGATGACCTGCTCGAAGCAGGAAAACAGGGTGCGCCGCACGGCACAGGACTTGCCGCCCGGGCTCAGACAGCAGGACGCGGCCGGCGCGGCCACACGTGGGATTCAACCGCTGGCAACCTATTGCTTTCGATTGTCCTGCGTCCATGCGTTAATCCTGTAAAGTACTCTGGTCTTGCCGCCGTCAGCGGCCTAGCGGTGCTCGAGGCGCTCGAGGCGCAAGGTCTTGCTAACGAGATCGGCCTCAAATGGCCCAACGATCTGGTCGCGCGAGGACGCAAGCTCGGCGGCATTCTGGTCGAGGCCGCACGCGATAACGAAGGCAACCCCTTTGCGGTCTGTGGCATCGGCGTCAACGTGAACTATGTGCCCGCGGAGGTTCCCGATGGCGGCCTGCCGGCAATCGGCCTGTCAGACCTCAACGAGAACGTTCCCGCCGTCGATGTATTACTCAAGGAGGTCTATCACACCGTCGTTAACGCTGCGGACGCATGGGCAGATCTGCTCAACGCCATGGAAGAAAACGCTGGACCGCTCGCGCCCGTCCACGACGAATATGTCGCACACCTCAATTGGATTGGGGAGCACGTTATCGCCCGCTCCCCCGCAGGAGACGAACTGGCGCGAGGCATCTTTAAAACCGTCGATGCCTTTGGTCGCGCGTGTATCGAAACGGAAAACAGCTTGCAAGCCTTTCATTTTGAGGAGGCATCGCTGCGCCCCTTGAGCGAATAGGATGCCGCAGCCACCTACTCGACAGCATTACCCAGCAGTCCAAACCATCATGCAAAACAAAAGAGCCCCGCTACCAAGATGGCAGCGGGGCTCTGTAAGCTATGAGCAATATCGCTTAGAGCTTGATGTCGATGTCGACGCCAGCGGGGAGGTCGAGACGCATGAGCGAATCAACGGTGCCCGAGGTGGGGTCGAGGATGTCGATGAGGCGCTTGTGGGTGCGCATCTCGAACTGCTCACGGGAGTCCTTGTTCACGTGCGGCGAGCGGATAACCGTGTATAGGTTGCGCTCGGTGGGCAGGGGGACAGGACCGGAAACGCGAGCGCCGGTCTTCTGAGCGGTCTCAACGATGAGCTTCGCGGACTGATCGACGACCTCGTGATCATAGCCCTTGAGGCGAATGCGGATCTTCTGGGTAGCCAACTTAAACCTCCAAAGAGTGCGAGAGATGTTCTCGCGGATTACGTAACAGGGAGCTCGAACTTAGGCGTTCTTGCTCATGACCTCGTCCACGATGGACTTGGGCGCGGGCTCATAAGAGTCGAACTGCATCGTGTAGGATGCACGGCCCTGGGTCTGGGAGCGAAGGTCGGTAGCGTAACCGAACATCTCGCCCAGCGGCACCTTGGCACGGATGAGCTTGCTGTTCTTGCGATCCTCCATGCCCTCGATCTTGCCGCGGCGACCGGAGAGGTTGCCCATAACGTCGCCCATGTACTGCTCGGGGGTCTCGACCTCGACAGCCATGATCGGCTCGAGCAGCTGCGGATCGGACTTCTTGAGGGCGTCCTTGATAGCCATGGAACCGGCGATCTTGAAGGCGGCCTCGGAGGAGTCGACCTCGTGGTAAGAACCGTCGAACAGGGTGACCTTAACGTCGAGGACCGGGAAGCCGGCGATAACACCGGTGTTCAGGGCCTCCTGGATGCCCTTGTCGATGGACGGGATGTACTCCTTGGGCACGACGCCGCCGACGATAGCGTTGACGAACTCGTAGCCGAAGCCCTCCTCCATCTTCTCGAGCTTGATGACGGCGTGGCCATACTGACCGCGACCTCCGGACTGACGGACGATCTTGCCCTCAGCCTTCTCGACGTCGTGACCAGCGGTCTCGCGGTAGGCAACCTGGGGCTTACCAACGTTAGCGTCAACCTTGAACTCGCGGAGCAGACGGTCGACGATGATCTCGAGGTGCAGCTCGCCCATGCCGGCGATGATGGTCTGACCGGTCTCGTGGTTGGTGGACACCTGGAAGGTCGGGTCCTCCTCGGCGAGCTTGGTCAGAGCCAGGGACATCTTGTCCTGCTCGGCCTTGGTCTTGGGCTCGATGGCAACGTCGATAACGGGCTTAGCGAACTCGATCTTCTCGAGGACGATCTCCTTGCCCTCTTCGCACAGGGTGTCACCGGTGGTGGAGTTCTTGAAGCCGACGCAAGCGACGATGTCGCCGGCGGCAGCGTCGTCACGGTCGATACGCTCGGCGGCGTTCATCTCGAGGATGCGGCCGAGGCGCTCACGCTGACCGTTGGAAGCGTTGATCACGTAGGAGCCGGACTCGGCACGACCGGAGTAAACGCGGACGTAGGTGAGCTTACCGACGAACGGGTCGGTCATGATCTTAAAGACCAGGCCAGAGAAGGGCTCGTCGAAGGAAGGATGACGCTCGATCTCCTCGCCGGTGTCCGGATCGGTACCGGTGACGGCCTCAACGTCGAGCGGGCTGGGCAGGTAGTCGACGACAGCGTCGAGCAGCTCCTGGACGCCCTTGTTCTTGTAGGCGGAGCCCACGAAGACGAGGTTGAGCTCGTTGGCCAGAACGCCCTTGCGCAGAGCAGCCTTGAGCTCCTCGACGGTGAAGTCCTCCTCCATGAGGATCTTCTCCATGAGCTCGTCGTCAAAGCTGGCAGCAGCGTCGAGGAGCTCCTCGCGCTTGGTGGCAGCGATGTCAGCGAACTCAGCCGGGATCTCGTCCATCGGCTCGGGGTAGGTCATGCCCTTGTCGTCGGCCTTGAAGTCCCAAGCAGTCATGGTGACCAGGTCGATGACGCCCCAGAAGTTGTCCTCGGCGCCCATCGGGACCTGAGCGGCCACGGCGTTGGCGTCGAGACGATCCTTCATGGTCTCGATAGCGTTGAAGAAGTCAGCGCCCACGCGGTCATACTTGTTGATGAAGGCGATGCGGGGGACGTTGAAGGTAGAAGCCTGACGCCAAACGGTCTCAGACTGGGGCTGAACGCCGGCAACGGCGTCGAAGACGGCGACAGCGCCATCGAGGACGCGCAGGCAGCGCTCGACCTCGGCGGTGAAGTCAACGTGGCCCGGGGTGTCGATGATCTGGATGCGGTAGTCGGTACCGTCCTTCTTCCAGAAGCACGTGGTAGCAGCGGAGGTAATGGTTACGCCGCGCTCCTGCTCCTGAACCATCCAGTCCATGGTGGCAGCGCCCTCATGGACCTCACCGATCTTGTGGGTCTTACCGGTGTAGTAAAGAATACGCTCGGTCGTGGTGGTCTTACCGGCATCGATGTGAGCCATGATGCCGATGTTACGGGTATCGGAAAGCTTGTACTTAGGCTTAGCCATGTTAGTTCCTTACCTTAACTTACCAACGATAGTGAGAGAACGCGCGGTTGGCCTCGGCCATCTTGAAGACGTCCTCACGCTTCTTGACGGAAGCGCCCAGGCCGTTGGAAGCGTCGAGGATCTCGTTGGCGAGACGCTCGGCCATGGTCTTCTCCTTGCGAGCGCGGGAGAAGTTGACGATCCAGCGGATGCCCAGAGCAGTGGAACGACGGGAGTTGACCTCCATCGGGACCTGATAGGTAGCGCCACCGACACGCTTGGGCTTGACCTCGAGCGTGGGCTTGACGTTGTCCATAGCCTTCTTGAAGGTAGCGAGAGCGTCGCCACCCTCGGACTTCTCGGCAACGATCTCGAAAGCGGTGTAAACGATGCGCTCAGCGGTGGCCTTCTTGCCGTCAAGAAGGACCTTGTTGATGAGCTGAGTCACCAGGCGGTTGTTGTAAACGGCGTCAGGCTGAACCTCACGACGATTAGCTGCTGCACGACGCGGCATGTGAAATCTCCTTAAGTGTCTACCGTGCGGCGCTTAGGCGGCACACGGCGAAAGTATCAAAACGTTATCTGGCTTATTTGGCCTTGGGGCGCTTAGCACCGTACTTGGAACGGGCCTGCATACGGTTCTGGACCGGAGCAGCGTCGTAGGCGCCACGGATGACGTGATAACGGACACCAGGGAGGTCACGGACACGACCGCCGCGGACGAGCACGATGGAGTGCTCCTGCAGGTTGTGGCCCTCACCCGGGATGTAAGCAGTAACTTCGATGCCGTTGACAAGGCGAACACGGGCAACCTTACGAAGAGCCGAGTTCGGCTTCTTGGGGCTCGTGGTGAAGACGCGGGTGCACACGCCGCGCTTCTGGGAGTTGTGCTGCAGGGCAGCGTTCTTGGACTTCTTGGGCACGGAACGACGGCCCTGGCGAACCAGCTGGTTAATAGTAGGCAAAGCGTACTCCTTCTCGAATGATTCCAGCTTTCTGTAAAGTGCAACGGCTTGAATCGAGGGGTCAGCATCCCCCTACGAAACACGCAGTTCGATAGGATACGTGCCGTTAGCTGTGTCGTCAACAGACCACGCCGCCGGGCGTATCCCAAAATGATCATATTTCCGCAAATCCTACACAAAAGGAATCCCCTTCTGTGCGCGGGGGCGGCCGCCCGGACCGGGAATCCGATGCGCTCGTCGGGGCAACGTTACCTGCCAAAAAGGGACAGGTTTATTTTGGTCGGTTTTATCTGGGGAAACATCGCGCTCCAGCGGTAATCTGCTCTCATCTGTCGCATTGAAATCGGCGGCGTTTCCATTTAACGCAAAAGAGGCCGCTTCCCCTAGTAGGAAGCGGCCTCAGACCTTACGAATAGACGATAGTAAAGGACTCTTCCGTTTCGGTCTCTCCTGTTGACGTGCACCTCGTGCCCTCAAGCGTTACTGAGACCACTTGGTCGACATCAATCAACTTCGTTGGCACCCAGATGTTCTCTCCGCTATTGCGCGTATAAGAAAAATATAAGTTGAACGCCCCTGCGTCGTCATCTTCGATAATCTGCTCCGATCCATCCTTGTAGGTAACCGTCAACTTCTTCGTGACTGCGTCAATGCCCAAATCATCGATGTGTGTCTGGATAGAAAACGGGCTGATCTCGAGAGGCGAGTCATCGGAGCGGAGTTCCTTTGTATCGACGTACGCTCCAACGCTAAACTCGGGCGTCGATGCCTCGAACGGCTTCGCATCCTCGCCTTCGCCCTCGGTCCACGAGATATTCCAGGTGACCGCATGTTGAAAACCTCGCTCGCGATCCATAGAAGCAAAGTACATCGTGCCATTAATGACAGTATCGCTTGATGTGTCCTTATCAATGGTGCAGCGTGTGTCAGCCCATTCCTCGCCGAAGTTCATGCCGGGCGTGCCGATGCCTTGTTCTTCTTCACCATAGAGAACAAGTTCGCCAGTCTCTGCTGCCGGCTTGTAGTAGTTAACACCATTTGGATTGGATAGCGTAAACGTCACAGCACCGCAGCCGTTTTGGTCGATTGCCATCTCATGGATATCGAGCGTATAGCCGTTGCCCTCGACGGACAGATTAACCTCCTGGACTGCACCCTCCAGGCTTTGGGGCGCGATGCCATCACCAAACTCTCTGGTGTAGGTATATTTAGTCCCCGATGAGCCGCCGTTTGTCCAGGTAATGGAATCCCCGTTGCCGTGGTTTCCCCAGGCTGAGGCAAAATAGCTGGAATTGATAACGGCGTAGGCGACCCCTCCGGTCGCCAACACTCCGACAAGACACCCGATAACCGCAACATAGAGGGGCTTAGCATGACCCCTTTTGCGAAGCGGCTCGCCTTCAGCTGCATTAAGAACGCGATCGGCAAGATCGCTATCGGCTTGGATGGACTCGAAGGCCTGCTTGATTTGATTGGATTTCACGGTCGCCCTCCTCTAGGATGAATTTGAGCTTCGATCGACCGCGAGCTAAACGCGTTCGAACGGTCGCGGCTGGCACATGCAGTAACTCGGCAATCTCTGAGGTCGAAAAGCCCAGATAGTAATAGAGCACGATGGGGACGCGGAATCGCTCCGGAAGTCGCATAACGTCTGACAGGACCACCTTGGTCTCCTCCTGCGCCGTCGAAAGCGAATCGGTCAGACTTTCAATATCCTCCACGCGTCTCCACGGCTTTCGAAAGAGAGATTTGCATTCATTGATCGTGACCCGGATAAGCCATCGACGAAGATGCTCCCAGCTTTCAAAATGCGTATCGCTTTTGAGCAACTTAAGAAAGACATCTTGGGCAACATCATCGGCATCGGCGCGATCGCGCAGATACGTCAATGCGATTCGAAACACGACATCCCGGTGATCTTCGACCGCCTGTCTAAATGTTTGTTCTTCCATAATCACCTCCCGGTGACGGTACTGATTCTTGATGAGGTCCTCACCATAGATACGCTCTGGCCGGACGAAATGTTTCAAATTCAAGCAGGAAAACCTACCAAAATAAACCTGTCCCTTATTGGCAAGGGATCAACGGAACGCAACAGGTTGAGCATACGCAAGCGAGCGGCCCCCAGAGCGTACAAGGTGGCATGAAAAAGGCAGGGCATTGACCTTTTGGTCATGCCCTGCCTTTTGAATGACAGATTGTAGCTCTGGGGGCCGCGCAGCGACGGAGGTCGCCGCCGTTCGTTAGAACGGCGGAACTAGTTACTCCTCGTCGTTGTCCTTGGCCTCTTCGGCGTCGTCGGTGTCCACGAGCTGGTTGAGCAGCTCGTCGAGGGAAGCCATGTCCTCGTTGATGGCACCGTTGGCGGGAGCCTTCTTGTCGTCGATCGGGGCGCCCAGGAGCTCCTCGTCAGCGTCGGCGTGATGCGTCGGCGCGGCGGAGGTGCCCAGCAGGATGTCGTCCGGACCGTCGGGGCTAAAGACCATCTGCAGAAGCTGCGAGAGGTCTTCCTCGTCGGCAACGTCGTCGTTGTTCTCGAGGATGTAGAGCAGGTCGTGGGCCTCGAGGCCATCACGGAGCTCCTCGATCGCCTTGGCACCGATGCCATCGATGCGCAGCAGATCCTCCTCGGACTTGCCGACCAGGTCGCCGACCGTCTCGATGCCGACCTCGCTGAACTTGTTGGTCCAGCGCTGCGACACGCCCAGGTCATCGAACAGGTACAGGCGAGCCTTCTCGGCGGAGATGGTGTGGCCGTTGCGGGTGAACGAACCGTCAGCACCACCGAACTCGTCGTAGCCGGCCCAGTCGAGCTGCTGCGGGAGCTGCTCGTCCAGGTCCTTGAGCTCCACAGGAGCCCACTCGGGCAGCGACTTGGCGTTGGGCGAAGCCGGGCCGTCGATGTCGACATAGCCATCGGCCGTGCGATACGTCAGCTTGGCGTTGGCGTACGGCTTGAGGCCAGTACCAGCCGGGATCTTCTTACCGACGATGACGTTGGACTTAAGGTCGAGCAGGTGGTCGACCTTGCCCTCGATGGCAGCCTCGGTAAGGACGCCGGCGGTGCGGATGAACGAAGCGCTCGACAGCCAGGAGTCGATGTTGGACGCGACCTTGAGCGTACCCAGGATGACGGGCTCGGCCACGGGAGCCTGACCGCCCAGACGGGCAACGCGCTCGACCTCGTCGGCGAACTCATAGCGGTCGACGTACTGACCAAGCAGGTACTTGGAGTCGCCGGGGTTGGTGATCTGAACGCGACGCAGCATCTGACGTGCGAGCACCTCGATGTGCTTGTCGTTCAGGTCGACGCCCTGGCTGGTGTAGACGTCCTTAACGCTCTCGACGAAGGTGTGCATCGTCGACTCGATGTCGGTCAGCTTGCGCAGGTTGCGGAAGTTGACGAAGCCCTTGGTGATCTGGTCGCCGGCGCGAACCTCGCAGCCGTCCTCGATCTCGGGCATAAAGCGCACCGAAGCGGGGACGCGACGCTCGTCGAGGACACGGGTGTGATCCTCGGAGTCGGTGAGCGTCAGCACGTACTCGGACTTCTCGGGCTTAATCGAGAGGTGGCCGGAGTACGGAGCCAGCTCGGCCTCGCGACCCAGAATCTTCTCGTTGACGTTACCGACGATATCGAACATACGGCTGACCGTAGGCAGACCCTGCGTAATATCGTCGACGCCAGCGACGCCGCCGGAGTGAATGGTACGCATCGTAAGCTGCGTACCGGGCTCGCCGATGGACTGGGCGGCAATAATGCCGACCGCGGTACCGATGGCGACCGGACGACGGGTGGAAAGATCCCAGCCGTAGCACTTCTGGCACACGCCGTACTTGGAGCGGCAGGTGAGCAGCGCGCGAAGCTTGACCTTCTTGAGGCCGGCATCGACCATCTTCTGGATGTCGGCGACCTTCTCGATGTAGCCGTCCTGCTCAAAGAGCACGGTGCCATCGGGAGCCACGACGTCCTCAATGAAGCAACGGCCGACGAGGTCGGTGTTGAGGTCGGTGGTGCCGGGGATGATGAGGTTGTAGGTAACGCCCTCGTGCGTACCGCAGTCCTCCTCGCGGACAATGACGTCCTGGGCCACGTCGACCAGACGACGGGTCAGGTAACCGGAGTCCGAGGTGTGGGATGCGGTATCGACCAGGCCCTTACGGGCGCCGTAGGTCGAAATGAAGTACTCGAGCGGCAGCAGGCCCTCGCGGAAGTTCGCCTTAATGGGAAGGTCGATCGTCTCGCCGGACATGTCTGCCATCAGGCCACGCATGCCGCCGAGCTGACGCAGCTGGGTCTTAGAACCACGGGCGCCGGAATCGGCCATCATGTACAGCGGGTTCTCCTCGTCGAACATGTCGAGCATGAGCGCTGCGACCTTGTCGGTACAAGCGGTCCACTCGTTAACGACTTCGATGTGGCGCTCCGTCTCGTTGATGAAGCCCTCCTCGAAGTACTCGTTGATCTGGTCGACATTGGCCTGGGCGCGATCGAGCAGCTCCTGCTTCTCGGCAGGGATGAGAGCGTCCCACACCGAGATGGTGAGGCCGGCGCGGGTAGCGTAGTGGAAGCCGGAGTACTTGATGGCGTCGAGGATCGGGCCGACCTTGGCCTCGGGGTAACGATCGCAGCAGTCGGCAACCAGCTTGGCCACATCGCCCTTGACCATCTTGTAGTTCATGAACTCATAGTCTTCGGGCAGGCACTGGCGGTTGAAGATGATGCGGCCGATAGAGGTCTCGAAGCGCGCGGTCTTGTTGCCGGTGACGTCGTAGTCGACAAACTCGTTCTTGCCGTTCTTGACGCGGAAGATACGGGTGCCGTCCTCGTTGATGACGTTGGCATCGGCAGCGGACACGCGAACCTGGATCTTGGCCTGCATGTCGACCTCGGAACGGCAGTCATAGGCGTGCAGCGCGTCGTCGAAGCTGGCGAACACGTGGTTCTCGCCCGGCAGACCCTCGCGGACCTGGGTGAGGTAGTACACACCGATGATCATGTCCTGCGAAGGGATGTTAACCGGCTTGCCGGATGCCGGCGAGCGCAGGTTGTTCGCAGAGAGCATGAGCACGCGGGCCTCGGCCTGAGCCTGGCTGGACAGCGGCACGTGGACAGACATCTGGTCGCCGTCGAAGTCGGCGTTGAAGGGCGAGCAGACCAGCGGATGCAGGTGGATAGCCTTGCCCTCGACCAGCACCGGCTCAAAGGCCTGGATGGACAGACGGTGCAGGGTCGGTGCACGGTTGAGCAGCACGACGCGGCCGTCGATGACCTCTTCGAGGATATCCCACACAAAGGTGGCACCGCGGTCGATAGCGCGCTTGGCGCCCTTGATGTTCTCGACCTTGCCAAGCTCGACCAGGCGCTTCATGACGAAGGGCTTGAAGAGCTCCAGCGCCATGGTCTTGGGCAGACCGCACTGGTGCAGCAGCAGCTTGGGGGCGGTAACGATTACCGAACGGCCGGAGTAGTCGACACGCTTGCCCAGCAGGTTCTGACGGAAACGACCCTGCTTGCCCTTGAGGGCCTCGGCGAGCGACTTGAGCGGGCGACCGCCACGGCCAGAGACCGGGCGACCACGACGGCCGTTGTCGAACAGGGCGTCCACGGACTCCTGGAGCATGCGCTTCTCGTTGTTCACGATGATCGCAGGGGCGTCCAGGTCGAGCAGGCGCTTGAGTCGGTTGTTACGGTTGATCACGCGACGGTACAGGTCGTTGAGGTCGGACGCGGCGAAGCGGCCGCCGTCGAGCTGGACCATCGGGCGCAGATCGGGCGGAATGACAGGAATGACGTCCAGAATCATATTCGCGGGGCTGTTGCCGCCCTTCAGGAAGGCGTCAACGACCTCGAGGCGCTTAACGGCCTTCTCGCGCTTCTGCTTCTGGGAGTCCTCGTCGGCGATGATGGCCTTGAGCTTCTCGGCCTCGGAGGGGAGGTCGATGGCAGCGAGCAGGTCGCGGACGGCCTCGGCACCCATGCCACCCTTGAAGTACATGGAGTAGTAACGGGTCATCTCGCGGAACAGCGGCTCATCGGAAATGAGGTCGCGCTCGCTGAGCTTCATGAAGGCGTTGAAGGCGTCCGTGCGGAGCTGCTTCTCGTCCTTGCACTCTTCCTCGATGTCGACGATGCCAGAGGCGATCTCCTCGGGGGTCAGCGGCTCCTCGTCGGAGAACTCGTCAAAGTTCTCGGGGTTGCCCTGCTCCTTGAGGGACTCGATCTGGCGGGCGCACTCGGCATCGATCTCTTCCAGATCGGCGGCGAGCTCCTCGCGCAGGTCGTCGGCGTCGGCCTCGCGAGCCTCGTAGTCGACCTCGGTGATGATGTAGCTGGCAAAGTACAGAACCTTCTCGAGGTCCTTGGACTTGATGTCGAGCATACGGCTCATCGGGAAGCTCGTGGGGCTCTTGAAGTACCAGATGTGGGACACGGGAGCGGCGAGCTCGATGTGGCCCATGCGGTCGCGACGCACCTTGGCCGAGGTGACCTCGACGCCGCAGCGCTCGCAGACGATGCCCTTAAAGCGGATGCCCTTGTACTTGCCGCAGGAGCACTCCCAGTCCTTGGCGGGACCGAAGATCTTCTCGCAGAACAGGCCGTCCTTCTCGGGCTTGAGGGTACGGTAATTGATGGTCTCCGGCTTCTTGACCTCACCGTGCGACCAGGAACGGATCTGGTCGGCGGAGGCAAGGGAGATCTTTACCGAGTCAAAATCAGTAGCTTCGAAATCTGCCACAGTCAACTACTCCTTATCAGTGGTCGTGGCGGCGACAGCCTCGGGCGCCTCGGCGGTCTCGGCATCCTCGGCCTCGACGTCGGCGTCAACGCCGGCGAGCGCAGCCAGGTCGTCGAGAGCGGAGGTCTCCTCGGCGGTCACAGGGGCGGAGGCGTCCTCGTCGGCATCGTGCATGGGCTCGATGTCCAGTGCGAGGGAGCGGATCTCCTTGACGAGAACCTTGAAGGACTCGGGGATACCCGGGACAGGAACGTTCTCGCCCTTGACGATGGACTCGTAGGTCTTGACGCGGCCCACAGTATCGTCGGACTTGACGGTCAGGATCTCCTGCAGGACGTTGGAAGCACCGTAAGCGTACAGTGCCCAAACTTCCATCTCGCCGAAGCGCTGGCCGCCGAACTGAGCCTTGCCGCCCAGAGGCTGCTGGGTAACCAGGCTGTAAGGGCCGGTCGAACGGGCGTGGATCTTGTCGTCGACCATGTGGCCGAGCTTGAGGATGTAGGACGTACCCACGGTAATGGGCTCGCGGAACTCCTCGCCGGTGCGGCCGTCGAACAGACGGGTCTTGCCGCGCTCGTCAAGCTGGGTGACGAACTCGGGGCGCATGTGATCGCCAAAGGCAGCGGTGGCCTTGTTGAGCATGTTCTTGTTGGCACGACGGATGACCTCGGCGATCTCGTCCTCCTTGGCGCCGTCGAAGACGGGCGTCGCGGTGAAGAACGGACCGGGGACGTACTTGTCGGAGTCGGCCTGCTCGGTATCCCAACCGCAGGCAGCAGCCCAGCCAAGGTGGCACTCGAGCAGCTGGCCGACGTTCATACGCGAAGGAACGCCCAGCGGGTTGAGGATAACGTCGATCGGGGTACCGTCAGCCATGTAGGGCATGTCCTCGACCGGCAGAACGTTACAAATAACACCCTTGTTGCCGTGGCGGCCGGCGATTTTATCGCCCTGCTGAATCTTACGACGCTGGGCGACGTAGACGCGCACCTGCTCGTTGACGCCGGGGGCCAGGTCGTCGCCGTTCTCGCGGCTAAAGCGGACGACGTCGATGACGCGGCCGTAAGCGCCGTGAGGCATCTTAAGGGAGGTATCGCGGACATCGTGAGCCTTGGCACCGAAGATGGCGCGCAGCAGGCGCTCCTCGGCGGTCAGAGCGCTCTCGCCCTTAGGCGTGACCTTGCCGACCAGGATGTCGCCAGGGCCGACCTCAGCGCCGATGCGGATGATGCCGTCCTCGTCGAGGTTGGCAAGCATGTCCTCGGAGAGGTTCGGGATCTCGCGGGTGATCTCCTCGGGGCCGAGCTTGGTGTCGCGGGCGTCGATCTCGTGACGGGTGATGTTGATGGTCGTCAGCAGGTCCTCGGCCACCAGGCGCTCGGACACGACGATACCGTCCTCGTAGTTAAAGCCTTCCCACGGCATATAGGCCACGGTGAGGTTCTGGCCCAGTGCGAGCTCGCCGTGATCGGTCGAGGGACCGTCAGCCAGGGGCTCGCCCTGCTCAACGGTGTCACCGACGCGCACGAGCGGACGGTGGTTGATGCAGGTGGACTGGTTGGAGCGCTGGTACTTGGCCAGGTGATACTCGTCCATGCCGCCGGCATGCTTGACGATGATCTTGGCAGCGTCGGCAAAGATGACCTCGCCGGCGTTCTTGGCCAGGGTGACCTCGCCGGAGTCCAGAGCTGCGCGACGCTCCATGCCGGTACCGACATAAGGAGCGGCGGGGTGAACCAGCGGCACGGCCTGACGCTGCATGTTAGCGCCCATCAGCGTACGCTTGGCGTCGTCGTGCTCGAGGAACGGGATCAGCGTGGCTGCGACGGAGAGCATCTGACGCGGCGAGACGTCCATGTAGTCGACGTCCTCGACGGGCACGTCGGCGGGAGCGCCGAAGGAGCCGTCGAAGTCGCGGGTACGGGCGATCACGGTGTGCGGACGGACGATCTTGCCCTCGGCATCGGTCGTGATGAACTCGTTGGTCTTGGGATCGAGCGGCGTGTTGGCCGGCGCGATGACGTGCTTCTCTTCCTCGTCAGCGGTCATCCAGTCGATCTGGTCGGTGGCAACGCCGTTCTCGACGCGACGGAACGGAGCCTCGATGAAGCCGTACTCGTTGACGCGGGCGTAGAGGGCGAGCGAGCCGATCAGGCCGATGTTGGGGCCTTCGGGGGTCTCGATCGGGCACATGCGGCTGTAGTGCGAGTTGTGAACGTCGCGGACGGCCGTCGGCACGTTGGTGCGGCGGCTGGAGCCGGACTTGTGGCCGGCAAGACCACCAGGGCCGAGTGCGGACAGACGGCGCTTGTGAGTCAGACCGGTCAGGGGGTTCGCCTGGTCCATGAACTGCGAGAGCTGCGAGGAACCGAAGAACTCCTTGATGGAGGCCACGATCGGGCGGATGTTGATGAGCGACTGCGGGGTGATCTCGTCGATGTCCTGGGAGCTCATGCGCTCACGGACAACGCGCTCCATACGGCTCATGCCGATACGGAACTGGTTGGCGACGAGCTCGCCGACGGTACGGATGCGGCGGTTGCCAAAGTGGTCGATGTCGTCGACCTTGAAGCCCTGCTCGCCGGCAGCGAGGGACAGCAGGTAGCGCAGCGTCGCGACGATATCCTCGTCGGTGAGCACCGTGACCTCTTCCTCGGTGGTGAGGTTAAGCTTCTTGTTGACCTTGTAACGACCGACGCGGGCCAGGTCGTAGCGCTGCGGATTGAAGAGCAGGCCCTCGAGCAGGCTGCGGGAAGCGTCCACGGTGGGAGGCTCGCCCGGGCGCAGGCGACGGTAGATCTCGATGAGGGCGTCCTCGCGAGTGAGGGCGGTGTCGCGCTCCAGGGTGCGCTTAATCACATCGGAGTTGCCGAGCAGCTCGATGATGTCATCGTTGGTGACGGCAATGCCAAGGGCGCGCAGGAACATCGTGGCGCTCTGCTTGCGCTTACGGTCGATGGAAACCATGAGCTGGTCGCGCTTGTCGACCTCAAACTCAAGCCAAGCACCGCGGGACGGGATGATCTGGGCCTTGTAGATCTGCTTGCCCGAATCCATCTCGGAGCTGTAGTACACGCCCGGGGAACGGACAAGCTGCGAGACGACGATACGCTCGGTACCGTTGATGATGAAGGTGCCCTGATCGGTCATCATGGGGAAGTCGCCCATGAAGACGAGCTGCTCCTTGATCTCGCCGGTCTCCTTGTTGGTGAGACGGACGTCGGTCAGAAGCGGGGCCTGATAGGTCATGTCCTTCTCGCGGCACTCCTCGACGGTGTGCGCGGGGTCGCCGAACTGATGCTCGCCGAAGGTAACCTCGAGAACATGGTTCTGGCTCTGGATGGGGCTGGATTCCTTGAACGCCTCACGAAGGCCCTCGTCCTTAAAACGCTCAAAGGATTCCCTTTGAACAGAGATAAGGTTGGGGAGCTCCATGGCCTCCGGGATTTTCCCGAAGCTGACGCGCTTGCGCTCAGTGGCAGTGTATGCGTAGGTCACCAGGTTTTTCCTCCTTCACGGAAATGCTCGGTGGGTTGGCGAGGCATAGCTTCGCCAGTTATCGCAACCTAATAGTTTATCAGGTACCGACCGTTGGGCAAGAAAAGCCTTGACGCGATTGAGTTTTTGGAGTAGCAAAGTTTTTCGACAGAAAACACGCAGGTAGATGTATGTGTATCGAACGTCTGTTCATATATTTTCTGTGAACAGAGAGCCGGCAATCGCAGCTCTTATAAAAAACGGGCGCGAACCGAGGTCCACACCCGTAAATGTCGATGCCCGAAGGCTTACTTGCGCATCAATCCGCCGCGCTCGTCGATGGCGTCCCAGAAGGCGCTTGCAAAGCGGGGGTCGCTTGCAGCCATGAGGGCGTTGGTGGCCATCCAGCCAGAGGGAGTGCCGGTGTCGTAGCCCGACAGCGGGTCGATGACGACGGCATACATGGCCTCACGGTCGAGCGAACGGGCCATGGCGTCGGTGAGCTGGATCTCGCCGCCCTTGCCGGCCTGCTGATCGGCGAGCAGGTCCATAACCAGCGGGCTCAGCAGGTAACGACCGACGATGTACAGGTTGGACGGAGCTGCCTCGGGAGCGGGCTTCTCGACCAGACCGCCGATGCGCCAAACGGCACCGGGCTCGTCGTCGGCGGCATTCTCGAAGCCCTCGAGAGCGCCCACGCGATCGCCGGCGATAACGCCATAGCGGCTGACTTCCTCGGGAGCGCACGCGGCAACGGCGATAACAGAAGCGCCACCGTGCTCCTTGGAGACGGCAAGCATCTTGTCGCAGATGTCGCGGTTGGGCACAACGTAGTCGCCCAGAAGAACCAGGAAGTTCTCCCCCGCCACAGCGTCAGCGGCAGAGCGAATGGCGTGACCGAGGCCCTTGGGCTCGTACTGATAGCGGAAGTCGACCGGCATACCGCCCGCATGGGCGACGGCGTCGGCATAAGCATCCTTGCCGCGCTCGCGCAGCAGGTTCTCGAGCGAACGATCGGGCTGGAAGTAGCTCAGCAACTCAGGCTTGCCGGGAGAGGTGACGATAATGGCGTCGTCGACCTCCTCGGGGTCGAGCGCCTCCTCGACGACGTACTGGATGACCGGCTTGTCGAGCACCGGCAGCATCTCTTTAGGCGTGCACTTGGTGCCAGGCAGAAAACGCGTGCCAAGACCGGCGGCGGGGATGATTGCCTTCATAGTATTCAGGGATCCTTTCGCAGGCGCAGGATGCGCCCTGTGCGTGCGGCACGGCGGCCGCAGACCAAATTGCGATACCGGTTTATCTTACCGCCGTTAATTAACGTTAATGTAGGCAAGCGCCATTCTTCAGCAGGTCAACGCAAATTATTGCTCGAATGGTGCAATTTTATCGCCCAACGGTAGCGACCCCAAAGCACCGCAAACGGCAGCAATTTGTATGCCAAGCCAACAAAATAGAGGGATCAAAACGAAAAAGACGGGGCTCGCAATGCGAACCCCGTCTGCAAAGAAATCTGGCGAGAAAGCCTGATTACTTGAGGGTGACAGCAGCGCCAGCAGCCTCGAGCTTCTCCTTGGCAGCCTCGGCGTCCTCCTTCTTGGCACCCTCGAGAACAGCCTTGGGAGCGCCCTCGACGACCTCCTTGGCCTCCTTCAGGCCAAGGTTGGTGAGCTCACGGACGGCCTTGATGACCTGGATCTTGTTGTCGCCGAAGCCCTCGAGCACGACGTCAAACTCGGTCTTCTCCTCGGCCTCAGCAGCGCCAGCAGCGGGAGCGGCGACAACAGCGGCAGGAGCAGCGGCGGAAACGCCGAAGGTGTCCTCGATAGCCTTAACGAGCTCGGAAGCCTCGAGAAGGGTCATTTCCTTAAGAGCATCGATGATCTCATCGGTGGTAAGCTTAGCCATTTCTAAGTCCTTTCGGTTTCCGTGCGGATGCACGGAGATCAGTTAAAACACGGCGCGAATGCGCCAGGGGTGCGGCGTTGCCGCCGCGGGTGAAAACAGCGACTAGGCTGCCTTCTGCTCGGAGACCTGCTGGATCGAACGAGCGAGACCAGAGGAAACGCCGTTGACGCAGACAGCGATGTCGCGAGCGAAACCGGAGATGAGACCGGCGATCTGGCCGAGAAGCTGATCCTTGGTGGGCAGCTCAGCGATAGCCTTAACATCATCAGCGGAAACGGCCTTGCCGTCGGAGATACCGCCCTTGATCTCAAGGACGCCCTTGGACTTAGCGGAGAAGTCCTTAAGGGCCTTAGCGGCCTCGACCGGCTCGGACTCGTAGAACACATAAGCGACGGGGCCGGCGAGAATCTCGTCGAGCTCGGGCTGCTCCTGGTTCTTGAGGGCGATCTTGACCAGGTTGTTCTTGTAGACCTTCATCTCGGCGCCGCACTCGCGAAGCTGATGACGCAGCTCCTGAGCCTGCTTAACCGTCAGACCGTTGTAGTTGACGACGAACAGACCGGCGTTCTCGGCGATACGGGACTCGATCTCTGCAACCTTGTCGATTTTGTACTGCTGGGGCATGAATTACACCTCCTCGAATTCTTTCCGGGCACGGTCCGCCACAAGGACGTGACGGGGGCATGTCCAAAAAGAAAGCCCCCGCGCTGCATGAGCGACGGGGGCGAGAAGACATATCTACTCGACCACCTCGGCTGGCGGGAAGTCCCATTAAGCTCGCGGGCGATGCCCGTTTGCACCGGCTGTCTCTGGCAGCGGATTCGTGCGTGAACCGAAAGTATTATGGCGGGGACCCCGGCGTCGGTCAACGGCAACCCTGGCTGCACACAATTCCACCATCTCGGTCGCGCCGCCAAAGGCCAGGCGCAAGCTTTTCGCTCGGTCAGGTCCTGGGCTCGCACGAAGAGCACATTTAGTGCTCTTCGGCTCGTGCGGAATCTACGAAAAGCTTGCGCCTGGCCTTTGGCGGCGCGACCTGTGTTGACTTTGGGGCAGCCAGGGTTGCCGTTGGCCGGCGCGCCCCACGCATAACCCTTATGTCGGTGGGCTGATGTGTTGCGTCCCTGAGGACTACAAGGTCGAAATGAAGGTGGACAGGCGGTGGAGGCCTTCGTCCAGGTTTTCGTCGGAGACGCAATAGCTTAGGCGGATGTGGCCTTCGGTTCCGAAGCAGTTTCCGGGGACTAGGGCTACGTTTGCCTCTTTGATGGCTTTGATGCAGAAGTCTTCGCTTGTTAGGCCGAATTGTTTGATGCTGGGGAAGGCGTAGAAGGCGCCTGCCGGTTCCACTACGTCGAGGCCCATGGCGTCTAAGGCTGCGAGTACGCGCTCGCGGCGGACTCGGTAGACTTTGAGCATGGGGGCTGGGTCGACGGTGAGGGCTCGGGCTGCGGCGTCCATCTCGAAGGAGACGGCGCTCGATACTAGGTATTGGTGAGCTTTTGCGATCTCGGCGATGACGGGGGCTGCGGCTGCGAGCCAGCCCAGGCGCCAGCCGGTCATAGCCCAGGGCTTGGAGAAGCTCTCGATAACTACCGTCTGATCGCGAAGCTCCGGGTGGCGCTGGGTAAAGCGCTCGTAGCCACCCACATAAACCAGGCGGTTGTATACGTCGTCGCAGACCACGTAGATGCCCGCCTGCTCTGCCACGCGCGCCACGGCGTCGAGCGAAGCCGCGTTGAGGATGCAACCCGTAGGATTGTTGGGCGTGCAGATGACGATGGCCTTGGTCGCCGGCGTCACGCAGGCACGAAGCGCCTCCTCATCAATCTGAAATTGCGCAGGCTCCGTATCCAAAAAGACCGCTTTGGCGTGGTTGGCCACGACGATGCTCTCGTACAGGCCAAAGGCCGGCGTGGGGATGATGACCTCGTCGCCGGGGTTGAGCATAGCCATGAATGTTGCCGACAGGGCCTCGGTCGCGCCGTCGGTTAGGATGACCTCGTCGGCCGAAAACGTAAGGCCCGCGTCCCCCATGTAGGCAGATAACGCCTCACGCAAGGCGGGGCGACCGTTGTTGGGAGGATAGTGCGTGTCACCGCGGTCCAGTGCGGCGATCACCTCGGCACTAATCACATCGGGCGTGGGAAAATCGGGCTCGCCGAGCGCAAGCGCGATGCACCCCGGGTGCTGGGCGGCGAGCGCGTTAATCCGGCGGATACCGGAGGGCTTGAGCATGGCAAGCGAGGTATTCATGGGCAGACGCATGGCGTTCCTTTCGTAAGGGTTGCACTAGGATAGCGCGGCGGGGCGCCACCAGACGGTGTAACCTAAACGGAAACGAGCCGGAAAGGAGATGGCATGGAGACAATCGCGCGTGGCGACGTACCAAAAACACTGCACACCATTGCGTATATCAGTATTCCCAAGAGCGCCGATCTTGAGTTTTTGCTCTGGGACTTGCAGGATGCCATCGCCGCCTATGCTCAGCTTTCTGGCACCGCGCTCCCCCACTCGGTTGATTTGGAGGCGGACGATGCCGGCTGCGTTGTCGATGGCATCGTGCTCGCTGTTGATGATGCATTTGATGATGAGGCCATGATCGCTGTCGAGCAGATACTCGATCGCCTTGGAAATACAGAGACACGCATCTATGTCGTCGTCCAGGCCGCGTCCAAAAACAACAAGCAAGCGGACGAAGTCCTCGACCGCCTATGCCGGGCATGTATTCTACGTGACCTACCATGGTGCGACGGCGTTGTCATCTGTGCCGGCAGCGGCATCGCAGCGCTTCGCCACTCCCCGCGTATGGGCCTCTTGCGGCGACCGTTTTCTGAGGCCATGGACAAGCTTGTAGGCGCCGTGCGCATGGGCTGCTCCATTGAGCATGCACAGCTGCTTGGCGGTGGCAATGCCGGTAGCGTCGACGCCGACGGCATGGTGCGCGTCAAGCCCGCGCTGCCCGCACCGATCTGGCATGCCATCATGAAACGCCTCGGCACCCGCGCCCAGTCAGATATCTAAATTACAGAGCGCCCCAATCAACGGCATCGCGCCAGCGCTCGACAAGGCGTTCCAGGCGCCACGCCGCATTGGCGGGACTTGTCGACGGCAGAACGATGGCCGGCAGCCCGGTGCGCTCTTGTAGATAGCGCTTGTAGAGCCGGCCAGCTGTACCACCGTTGCATATCACCTGCTCAATGGGAGCTGTGCCGGTAATGCGCTCGGCATGCGCCGGAACGACGTTTTTGATGCTGGCGTCACTCGAGCCCTTAATGTCGCAGCTCTCGATCACATCCCACAGGGCCACACCGCCGTTGAGCAGCATAGCCCGCTTGGCGGCAATCGAGGCGTCGAGCGTCGCGGGCTCACCGTTTGCCAAAGAGTCTCCCTCGTTGGGCGGCACGGGCACACCAAGGCACGCGGCCATCACACGCCAAAAGCGGTTCTGCGGATTGCCATAGTAGAAGGCATTGGCACGCGAGAGCACCGAGGGAAACGACCCCAGCACCAAAACGCACGAGTGCTCGTCAAACACGGGCTCAAACCCATGCTCAATATGTTGATAGCCCTCGTCAGACGTTGCCATGGCCTAGGCCCTCAGCAGATAACGCACCTCGTAGGGCGCAAGCTCAAGGGAACCCGCCAGCCCGACCGTGGGCACGCCATCGGCAAGCAAATCGACAAAGGAGCCGTTGAGCTCGCCGGCGCCAAAGGTGTAAGGCTCGTCCACGGCGTTCACCGCCACGAGCACCGTCGCATCGTCGCAGGCGCGCTCGAACAGCAGCTGCTTGTTCTGGATCACCACGTTGCGATAGGCACCGTAGTTGAGAGCACGGGCCGCCGCGTCGTTTGCCGAGCGCAGGTGCGCAAGCTGCGCGATGAAGGCCGTCAGCTCGTTGGGCGCAGGCTCATCGAGCGCAGGGCGCAGCGCCCAGTCGCCATCGGGGCCGCCCTTTTCACCAGCAATTCCCCACTCGCTGCCATAGTAGACGCACGGGATGCCTGGCATGCCAAAGAGCATGCCATAGGCGGGACGCAGGCACGATTTGTCGGTAAGGATGCTTGCCAGGCGCGGCACGTCGTGGTTGTCGACAAACGACAGCAGGTGCTTGCCGCGGTAGATGCACCAGGGGTCGCCGCCAAACTGACGGTGCAGCGAGTGCGCGATCTCGAACATATTGACCGAGTTAAAGCTGGAGTACAGACCCTTGTAGCACTCGTAGTTGGTGCAGGAGTCGAGCATCTCGTCGTTGACGATCTGGTTGTAGTCGCCGTGGAGCGTCTCGCCGATCAGCACGAAGTCGGGCTTGAGCTCACGGGTAAAGGCATGTAGGCGGCGCATAAAGTCGCGGTCGAGCATATAGGCGACGTCCAGACGCAGGCCGTCGACGCCAAAGACCTCGGCCCAGCGGCGCACGGACTCGAGCAGGTAATCGACCACGGCAGGGTTTTGCAAGTTGAGCTTCACGAGCTCAAAATGGCCTTCCCAACCCTCATACCAAAAGCCGTCGCCATAGCACGAGTCACCGTCAAAGCTGATATGGAACCAGTCCTTGTACGGCGAGTCCCGCTTGCGCTCCTGAACATCGCGGAAGGCCCAAAAGCCGCGGCCGACGTGGTTGAAGACAGCATCGAGCACCACGCGGATGCCATGGGCATGCAGCGTGTCGCATACGGCGGCAAAGTCGGCATCCCCACCCAGGCGGCGGTCGATATGGCGCAGACTGCGCGTATCGTAGCCGTGACTATCAGACTCGAGCGGCGGGTTGATGAGCACGGCGCCAATACCGAGTTTTTGCAGGTAGTCGGCCCATTGGGCGATCTTCATGATGGGCGCATTGGGGTTGGGCACGGCGTTGGCAGCCTGAGCGAGCTCATCCTCGGCAACGGGCGCGGCGTTTTCGCGCGGGGCTCCACAAAAGCCCAGCGGATAGATCTGATAGAACGTCGTCTCGTATCCCCACATAGCAACCTCCTGGCAAGCTCAACACAACGACATCCATTGTATGCCCAGCTTGTATCCTCTCCCCCAAAATAAGTTGCGGTGGAATAGTTCCTGCCTGGGCCTTCAGAGGCCTTAAACAGGAACTATTCCACTGCAACTGATGAGGGAACGTGATTAGGCGACAGGCTTTGCGCGGCGAATGGCCGGGAACATCACTGTAATGGCGAGGATAACGCCCACGACGGCAATCGACCCGCCCGCGAAACCGATCCAGGCGATACCGGGGCCCGAAACCACGGCTCCGCCGATCGCGGTACCCGTGCCGATTCCCAGGTTAAACAGGCCCGAGAAGATCGACATGGCGACGGCCGACGAGTCCGCCGGCGTGTGCTTGATGAGCTCGGCCTGAAACGCCACGTTAAAGGCCGTGGCGCAGCAGCCCCACAGCGCGCAAACGCCAAGAACCGCGGCGAGCGACGATGCGGCCGGCCCCATGAGCAGCAGGGCCACCGGCACGCCGGAGAGCGTAATCGCGAGAAACGGGAACCGGTGTCCATCGAACAGCCGGCCGAACAGCCAGCTTCCGAGCAGACCAGAGCAGCCGAACGCCGTCAGCGTCATGGTGATGGCGCTTGCGTCGACATGCGCGACCTGAGCCAGGAAAGGCTCGATATAGCTATAGCCCGCGTAATAGCCGGTCGCCATGAACACCGTGACCACATAGAGCGCGATGAGGAACGGGTTCTTGAGCAGCTCGGGCAGCTGCTTGAGCGTAAAACGCTCGCCCGCTGGCATGGTGGGGAACACCGTGGCCTGGTAGACGACCGCGACAGCAGACAGCGCTCCGACCACGGCAAACGTCATGCGCCAGCCCACGGCCAGGCCAATGGCACGGCCGAGCGGCAGGCCGAAGATCTGTGCGATGGAAGAGCCCGTGGCGATTATGCTGATGGCGAGCGCCCCATGGCGCGTGTCAACCAGGCGCGACGCCATGATCGAGGCGACCGACCAGAACACGGCGTGCGCGCAAGCGACCACCAGGCGCGCGCAGACCAGGATGGGATAAGTCGGCGCCACAGCGGACAGAAACTGGCCCAACGAAAACACGGCCAGCACGCCCAGCAACATCCGCTTGAACTCAAAGCGCGAGGCAAACACCATAAGCGGCAGCGACAGCAGCATGACGCCCCAGGCGTAAACCGAGATCATGATGCCGGCCTGAGCCTCGGTGAGCGAGAACGACGCGGCAATATCAGTCAGAAGGCCGATGGGCATGAACTCCGACGTGTTGAACACGAACGCGCAACAGGTGAGCCCGATAAGCGGGAGCCACTGCTTGAGCGTGATGCCGTCTTGCCTTGCTTGACTCATATATAACGTCTCCAATCATTTTGAGCGGAGGCGATTATATAGCAACGGCCCCGCATCCGTCAGCAACAGATGCGGGGCCGAAAACAATTCGATACACAGAGGTTGCGCCGTCAATAAATAACTAAGCCAGCCCCAGCAATATGCCCGCCGAATGCACGACAAACGCCACGATCCAAGCAACCGCCACCTGAAACGCGAACACGGCCACGGCATAGCGCGCGCCCAGCTCGCTCTTGACGGCGCCGATGGCCGCCACGCAGGGCGGGTACAGCAACGTAAAGACCAGGAACACGTAAGCAGTAAACGGAGAGAACATGGTCGACAGTGCCGCGGGAGAGGTTGCGCCCAAAAGCACCGTGAGTGTCGAGATGACACTCTCCTTGGCGATAAGTCCGGTGACGAGCGCCGTGGATGCACGCCAATCGCCAAAGCCGAGCGGCGCCAGCAGCGGCGCGATGATGCTACCCAGACCGGCAAGCAGGCTCTGCGACTGGTCGACAACCACGTTAAAGCGGATGTCGAACGTCTGCAGGAACCAGATGACTACCGTAGCGGCAAAGATAATGGTAAAGGCCTTGGTGATGAAGTCCTTGGCCTTATCCCATGCCAGCATCACCGTCGTCTTGACGCTCGGCAGGCGGTAGTTGGGAAGCTCCATGATAAACGGCACCGGGTCGCCCTTAAATGCCGTGCGGTTGAGCACCAGAGCGGCAATGCAGCCGACCGCAATGCCAATCAGATAGAGCGAGACCATGGCGGGGACCGTCGCCTGCGGAAAGAATGCTCCGCACAGCAAGCCGTAGACCGGCAACTTGGCCGAGCAGCTCATAAACGGCGTGAGCATGACCGTCATCTTGCGGTCGTGCTCGGATGGAAGCGTACGGGTCGACATGATAGCCGGCACGGTACAGCCAAAACCGACGAGCATGGGCACAAAGCTGCGGCCCGACAGGCCAAAGCGACGCAGCACCTTATCCATGACAAAGGCCACGCGCGCCATGTATCCGGAGTCTTCCAGAATGGAGAGGAACAAGAAGAGCTCGACGTTAATCGGCAGGAATGTCAGCACTCTACCCACGCCCGTAAGCACGCCGTCGACAGCCAGCGAGCGCACCACGTCGTTGGTTCCGAACGCCTTGAGGCCCGCATCGGCCGAGGCGATGATAGCAGCGATACCGTCCTCCATGAGTCCCTGCAACGCCGCGCCGATCACGCCAAACGTCAGCCAAAAGACGAGGCCCATGATCACCAGGAACGCCGGAATGGCCGTGTAGCGACCCGTCAGGATGCGGTCGATCTTGACGGAGCGCACGTGCTCGCGGCTTTCGTGCGGTTTGACGACGCAGCGCCCGCACACGTCGCCGATAAAGCTAAAGCGCATATCGGCCAGCGCGGACAGGCGGTCGGTGCCGGCCTCGCCCTCCATCTGGGTAATGATGTGCTCGATAGCGTCGAGCTCGTTGCGATCCAGGTGAAGCGCCTCGGTCACCAGCTCGTCGCCCTCAACCAGCTTGGTCGCCGCGAAGCGCACCGGGATGTGCGCCGTCACGGCATGGTCCTCGATCAGGTTGGCAATGCCGTGGATGCAGCGATGCAGTGCGCCGCCGTCCGATCCATCGGGCGCACAGAAGTCCAGGCGACCGGGGCGCTCGCGGAACCGCGCCACGTGCAAGGCATGATCCACCAGCTCGCCGATACCCTCGTTGCGGGCAGCGCTAATGGGGACAACAGGCACGCCCAACAGGCTCTCGAGCAGGTTGACGTCCACGGCGCCGCCGTTGGCCGTCACCTCGTCCATCATGTTGAGCGCGATGACCATGGGGCGGTCGAGCTCCATGAGCTGCAGCGTCAGGTACAGGTTACGTTCGATGTTGGTGGCGTCGATGATATCGATGATGGCGTCGGGGTTTTCGTCCAAGATGAATTGGCGGCTGACGATCTCTTCGCCCGTGTACGGCGACAGGGAGTAAATGCCGGGCAGGTCGGTAACGCTTGCCTCGGGATGGTTACGGATAGTGCCGTCCTTGCGGTCGACCGTCACGCCAGGAAAGTTACCGACGTGCTGGTTGGAGCCCGTAAGCTGGTTGAACAGCGTGGTCTTACCGCAGTTTTGGTTACCGGCAAGGGCAAAATGCAGCGGTGCGCCCTCGGGCACGGCCGTTTTTGCCGCACGGGGCGAATACATCCCCTCGCCCAGGGCCGGGTGATCTGTCGTGCCGATTGCGGCGTTAGCGCGCGGGCCGGTATCGGTGTCGTGCACATCCACGAGCTCAATGCGTGCGGCATCGTCCTTGCGCAGCGTTAGTTCGTAGCCACGCAGGCGAATCTCGAGCGGGTCGCCCATGGGGGCGTACTTCATCATGGTGACTTCGGTGCCCGGCGTTAGGCCCATGTCCAAAATATGCTGTCGGAGTGCCTGGTCGTCCGATGCCACCGATGCGACAACGGCGTCCTTTCCAATCTCGAGTGTATCGAGCTTCACGTCCGTGTTCCTCCCCCGGCGCCCACAGGGCGTTGTATTTATGTTCACCATGGCTAACCGTTTGCCATGGCTAACCAATTTTAAGCTTACATGATAGCGTGAACACACAACGACGTTCAATCAGCAAATTGGCGCAATGGGGACAGGCAGGAGAGTTCAGGGCCATAGTTTCCCGATGAGGCCTCTCGGGGAAACTACATCCCAGAATTCCGGCTCGAAACGGGATATGGTTTCCCAAACAGGCCTCTTACGGAAAATGCATCCCGGAATCCCCGCTCGAAACGGGACGCGCTTTCCCAGTCGAGGCCCTATGGGAAACTGCGTCCCACCTTGAAAGGCAAAACTGGGACGCAGTTTCCGGGCGGGGCATCAAAAACGAAGTTGCGGTGGAATAGTTCCTGGATGGGCTGGTTGATGCCCCAGATCGGAACTATTTCACCGCAAGTTATTGAAGGGCTGGGATGCCCGTCCTCTTACAGATGGCGCTCCAGGAAGCGGAAGGCTAGGCGGATCCAGGGACGGACCGCCACCTGCTTGTCCTCGTTGTCGACCGCGGTGTTGGCGTTGCCGAGCGAAAGGCCGTGGCCGCCCTGGTCGAAGACGTGCATCTCGCATGCAACGCCCTCCTCGGCCATGCGCTGCGCAAACGGGTAGACCTGCGCGATCGGCGCCGTCTTGTCGTCGGACACGCCCCACACAAAGGTCGGTGGCATCTGACGCGAAACATGCGTGGTGGGGCAGATGTCGGCCAGATGCTCGTCAGTTGCCTCGCCGCCCGTCACCATCGACAGGTAGTCGTTGAGCAAATCGCGTCCCGTCTTGCCGCCCGTCTTGGGCACGCGCAAGTCAATGCGCGGATCGCGCGTCTGCATGTCGCGCACATAGGCAAAGTCGAGCAATGGATAGCCCAGCACCACGGCATCGGGACGAATGTCGTCCGGACGCGCCCCGGCAAGTGCCGCAAAGGGGCCGGTCTTCCACTGTGTTGCCAGCGAGGCGCAAATCATGCCGCCAGCAGAAAAGCCCACGACGCACACGCGCTTAGGATCGACATGCCACTCGTCGGCGTTGGCGCGCACCGTGGCGACCATCTTGGCAAGATCTGCCTGGGGGTGCGGAAAGCTCACGTCACCCGTAGAACTCGTGACATAGTTGAGCACAAAGGCCTGGTAGCCGCGGTCCAAAAATGCAAACGCCACCGGGTCCTGCTCGTGCGGAGCGATATGCGTGAACCCGCCTCCGCCGCAGATGATCACCGCGGGGCGGCGGCCATTGGGCTTGTCGGGCAGCGGCTCGGCACCCAGATACGTAAAGGTCGCCGGATAATCCTCGGTCGGCTCCTCGCCCCACAGCGCATGGTTCTCGACAATCATATGTGCTCCCTTCGCGCAAATTAAGCGCCCTTGTTTTTCGCCTTCAAGCGTACCCCACTTGAACCCGTGGCGCAGAAACTCTCCGGCAATAAGTTTCCCTTCAACTGATATATCACATAATCCCAGTTCAGAGGTATCGTTGAGCAGCGTAGAATAGGGGCGTTGACCAAGCCGCGAAACACATGTGAAACGTTTCCGGCAAACCAAACGCGCGATATGCGCCTATTTAAGTTGGAGGCAACTATGGGTCTGCTCGATTCGCTTAAGTCCACTTTCACCTCGACCGGCGAGGCGTCCGTTCCGCCCGCAGCAAGCTTCGCTACCCGCGAAGGCGTCATCTATGCCCCCGTCAACGGCGTGCTCGTCAACCTGGACGAGGTTCCCGACGAGACGATCGCCTCGGGCATGCTTGGCCAGGGCTATGGCATCGAGCCCATTACCGGCACCATCTATGCGCCCGCCAACGGCCGCATCGGTGCCACCACTGTCACCAACCACTCCATCGGCATGATTACCGAGGACGGTCTTCGCGTGTTTATCCATGTTGGCCTGGGTACCGTGGAAATGAACGGCAAGGGTTTTGCCCGCTTTGTCGAGATGGGCGATGTGGTCAAGGCAGGCCAGCCGCTCATCAGCTTCGACCGCGAGGCCATTAAGGCCGCTGGTCACGAGGACATCGTGACCGTCATCGTCTCCGAGCTCGATCGTCTTAAGAGCATCGACCATGTCGGCGAGTCTGGAACGCTTATCGGCGGCAACCCGCTCGTCAAGCTTGGCGACCCGCTGCTGGTTGCCAAGACCAAGTAGCCAGGCCCCGCGCCACACAGCCAAAAGGCACCTCGTCAAGCGCCCGCGACCATTTGGCCGCGGGCGCTTTTCGTTTGAAAAACCATCCCGCCAATGCCTTATCTGTATAGCCCAAATGAGCCGAGCTGCTAGAATATCGAACTGTATGGATAACTATCATTCAACCGTTATGGGAGGATACGTGAACCGCACCAAAATCGCGCAGCTCTATGCCGATGCCGAGTCGCTCGGTGGCCAGACCGTCACCGTTGCCGGCTGGGTCAAGTCCGTCCGCGACATGAAGAACTTTGGCTTCGTCACGCTCAACGACGGCAGCTGCTTCCGCGACCTGCAGGTCGTCATGAACCGCGAGGCGCTCGACAACTACGACGAGATCGCCCATCAAAACGTCTCGGCCGCACTCATTTGCACCGGCACCGTCAAGCTGACCCCCGATGCGCCCCAGCCTTTCGAGCTTTCTGCCACTTCCATCGAGGTCGAGGGCACGAGCGCCCCGGATTACCCGCTGCAGAAGAAGCGCGCAACCGTCGAGTTCCTGCGCACCCAGCAGCATCTGCGCCCGCGCACCAACCTGTTCCGCGCCGTGTTCCGCATCCGCTCTGTCGCGGCTGCCGCCATCCACCGCTTCTTCCAGGAGCAGGGCTTTGTCTACGTCAACACCCCCATCATCACCACGAGTGACTGCGAGGGCGCCGGCGAGATGTTCCGCGTGACCACGCTCGACCCCAAAAATCCGCCCCTCACCGAGTCCGGCGAGGTCGACTGGAGCCAGGACTTCTTTGGCAAGCATGCGAGCCTCACCGTGTCCGGCCAGCTCAATGCCGAGAACTTTGCCATGGCCTTTGGCGACGTGTACACCTTTGGCCCCACCTTCCGCGCCGAAAACTCCAACACCACGCGCCACGCCGCCGAGTTTTGGATGATCGAGCCCGAGATGGCCTTTGCCGACCTTAACGACTACATGGATAACGCCGAGGCCATGCTCAAGTATGTCCTCAAGGACGTCATGGCCACCTGCCCCGACGAGCTCAATATGCTCAACAAGTTTGTGGACAAGGGTCTGCTCGAGCGCCTAGACCATGTCGCCAACTCCGACTTCGCCCGCGTCACCTATACCGAGGCCGTCGAGATCCTGGAGCAGGCCGTCGCCGCCGGTCACAAGTTTGACTACCCCGTGAGCTGGGGCATCGACCTGCAGACCGAGCACGAGCGCTTCCTGACCGAGGAGCACTTTAAGCGCCCGACCTTCGTAACCGACTACCCGGCCGAGATCAAGGCCTTCTACATGCGCATGAACGAGGACGGCAAGACCGTCGCCGCCGCCGACTGCCTGGTGCCGGGCATCGGCGAGATCATCGGTGGCTCCCAGCGCGAGGAGCGCCTGGATCTGCTCGAGGCCCGCATCAAGGACCTGGGCATGAATCCCGAGCAGTACAAGTACTACCTTGACCTGCGCCGCTATGGTTCCTGCAAGCACGCCGGCTACGGTCTGGGCTTCGAGCGCTTGGTCATGTATCTGACCGGCGTGGGCAACATCCGCGACGTCCTGCCGCACCCGCGCACCGTGGGCAACGCCGACTTCTAATCGTCGGACGCTAGCTCGCGTCGCCACACGCCAACGCTCATCGCATAAGCGTCTCTCGACATCGGTCGAGAGACGCTTTTTTCAACAGCATCCGTCAAGATTTTGGCAAGTTTTTGGTCAGTTGAGCAGGGCTGTTGAAAACTCGACCCGCCGTTTGCCGACAACTACCGACCGCCCAGAGCGCCCTGCGCCCCTGAAAAAGCCCCACGTCCTAGGCTCCATACCGTCGCCACCCAAAACGGAAAGGACGTGGGCACGATGACCGAAGCCGCTGTTGAAACCTACGACACCACGACGAGGGGCGCCGCCTCGATGGCAGCCTATCGCGCCGTTCGCATCCTGCAACTATTAAGCGAAAACACCGGCGAGGACAAGGCCATGCTTTCCGATGAGTTGATCCGGCGCCTCGCCCATCCCGACGACCCCGCCCGCATGCCCATCTCGGCGGCGCGGCGCAGCATCTACACCGCCATCTCCGCGCTTCGCCATGCCGGATACGAAATTGAGTACAAACGCGGCGTGGGCTACAAACTTCTTACCCGCCCGCTCACCGATGAAGAGATCATCCGGCTCCACGGCATGGTCATGCGCAACCGCTCCACGCCTATCGCTATCCGCAAGAGCATGGCGCAGCACTTAGTTGCCATGGCGAGTGCCGACGTTCGCGGCTACCTCGATACACCCGAACCCGTTCCAAGCGCAGGCAGCAAGGCTACCAAAGCAACACGCACGCCCATCAAGCGCATCGACACGTGCGAGCTCGTCGAGCAGGCCATCGACCACGGAACCACGGTGAGTTTTGATATTTCGAGCGTCACGACACGTGGCGAAACCGAAGCAGCACGGATGACACTCCGTCCCTTTGCCATCAAGCAACGAGACGGCATCTCGTATCTGCTGGGAACGGTCTATGACGCCCGAGGCGCCGATGACACGTTGCGTACTGTAGAGATTGGCCGAATGAGAAACGTCACCACACGTCTCCTCGACGGCAAGAAGCTCTTCGCCGCCCTGGACGAGGACGACGCCTCCTCCGCCGCATAAGGCCCTCCGCCGCCCATTCGACTACCCGTACCGCCCATCCGATTCTGTATTAAAAAACCCGCCAGGCTGTTGTAAAAATGGACATCAGCGCTACTATAGTTCCACTTGCACTTTGTCCCAGTGCAGTGTTTCCAGCCATTTTTATACTGGGGGTAATGATATGAAGGACATCACCATCAGCCGCAGGAGCCTTCTGGTCTCCGCCGGCCTGCTCGCGCTCGCCCCGCTCGCCGGATGCGGCGGCAACTCTGGTTCCGGCTCTGCTGCCGCCGGTTCCGACTACACCATCGGCGTTCTGCAGCTCACCGAGCACTCCGCACTCGATGCCGCCAACGACGGCTTTGTCAAGGCCATCAAGGAGAGCGGCCTTAAGGTCAAGATTGACCAGAAGAACGCCCAGAACGACCAGTCCACGTGTAAGTCCATCGCCGACAAGTTTGTGGGCGACAACGTCAACCTGATTTATGCCATCGCCACGCCCGCCGCGCAGGCTGCCGCCGGTGCCACGGCCGATATCCCCATCGTGGGCTGTGCCATCACCGACTACGCCGCCTCCGGCCTGGTCCAGGACAACGACAAGCCCGGCACCAACGTCACGGGCGCTTCCGACCTCACCCCGGTCGCCGAGCAGCTCGAGATGATGCAGAAGGTCCTGCCCGACGTTAAAAAGGTCGGCCTGCTCTACTGCACCGCCGAGTCCAACTCCGACGTCCAGATCAAGGCCGCCAAGAAAGAGCTCGACAAGCTGGGCCTCGAGTACACCGATTTCACCGTCTCGAGCTCCAACGAGATTCAATCCGTCGTCGAGTCTGCCGTGGGCAAGGTCGATGCGCTGTACTCCCCCACCGACAACACCATCGCCGCGGGTGCCTCGCAGGTCGGCCAGATCTGCAAGGAGAACAAGCTCCCCTTCGTGACCGGCGAGGAGGGCATGTGCAAGGCCGGCGGCCTGTTCACCCTCTCCATCAACTACGAGGATCTGGGCTACGCCGCAGGCGAGATGGCCGTCAAGATCCTGAAGGGCGAAGCCAAGCCCGAGGACATGGCGATCAAGCACCTCTCAAGCAAAGACCTGGTCGTCGTCAAGAACGACGAGATGGCCGAGGCTCTGGGCATCGATCTTTCCGCTCTGGACGAGTAGCGCCATGCGCGGTAGCGCGTCTAGGGCACGCACTCGCGCCGTTGACGTGTTATTCAATATCTGAGCCACAGGGGCGAACGCCAAAGACCGGCGTTCGCCCTGCTTGTTTCGGATGAGTCAAAACATCCGGCCGCAGCTCTTTTATGCATTGTTACCGCTATCATGGTGACTCACGTGTCCACCCTATCCTAGGAGGTATGAAGCATGCTCATTGCATTGCAGGGCGCCGTTTCGCAGGGCGTCCTCTGGGGCATTATGGTGCTTGGCGTGTTTATCACGTTCCGCCTGCTCGACATTCCCGATATGACCTGCGACGGCAGCTTTGCCCTCGGCGGCTGCGTCTGCGCCGTGCTCATCGTCAATAACAACGTCGACCCGCTGCTCGCCGTGCTGGCCGGCATGTGCGCCGGCGCCATAGCGGGCGCCGTCACGGGCATTCTGACCACCGTCTTTGAGATTCCCGCGATCCTCGCCGGAATCCTCACCCAGATCAGTCTGTGGTCCATCAACCTGCGCATCATGGGCAAATCCAATACGCCCATTCTTGCCAAGGGCACCGTGTTCTCGGCCGTCAGCAACATGACGGGCCTGCCGCAGTCCACCGTCGCCATCATCCTGGGTATTTTGCTCGCCGTGGCTATCGTTGCCATCCTGTATTGGTTCTTTGGCACCGAGATCGGCTCGGCACTGCGCGCCACCGGCAACAACGAGTACATGATCCGCGCCCTGGGCGTCAACACCAACTCCACCAAGATGATCGCCCTCGTGCTCTCCAACGCCCTCATCGGCCTTTCGGGCGCACTCATCTGCCAGAGCCAGAAGTATGCCGACATTGGCATGGGCACCGGCGCCATCGTTATCGGTCTTGCCGCCATTGTTATCGGCGAGGTGCTCGGCCGCCTGTTGCCCGGCGGTCTCACGCAGTTTAGCGTCCGTCTTGCCTCCGCCGTCTTTGGCTCCGTGGTGTACTTCCTTATCCGCGCCATCGTGCTGCAGTTGGGCATGGACGCCAACGACATGAAGCTGCTCTCCGCCGTGATCGTCGCCGTGGCCCTGTGCGTGCCCGTGGTTTGGGAGCGCTATAAGCTCCGCAGCTCCTACACGAAGGGGGATGAGGCAGATGCTTAAGCTCTCGCACGTCAAGAAGACCTTTAACAAGGGCACCGTCACCGAGAAGCGCGCGCTCACCGGCGTCGACCTCACCCTGAATGACGGCGACTTTGTAACCGTGATCGGCGGCAACGGCGCCGGCAAGTCCACGCTGCTCAACATGATCGCCGGCGTGTACCCGCTCGATTCGGGCGTTATTGAGCTCGACGGCACCGACATCTCGCGCCTGAGCGAGTCGCAGCGCGCCAAGTACCTGGGCCGCGTGTTTCAGGACCCCATGCGCGGTACCGCTGCCGACATGCAGATCGCCGAGAACCTAGCCCTCGCCAAGCGTCGCGGCCAGCGTCGCGGCCTTTCGTGGGGCGTCACCAAGGCCGAGAAAGATGAGTACGTTGAGCTGCTCAAGCGCCTGGACCTTGGTCTGGACACGCGTCTCAACGCCAAGGTCGGTCTTCTCTCGGGCGGCCAGCGCCAGGCACTCACCCTGCTGATGGCCACGCTCACCAGGCCGCGCCTGCTGCTGCTCGACGAGCACACTGCGGCCCTCGACCCTAAGACGGCCTCTAAGGTGCTCAACCTGACCGAAGAGATTGTCGACGAGAACCACCTGACCACACTCATGGTCACGCACAACATGAACGACGCCATCCGTCTGGGCAACCGTCTGATCATGATGCACGAAGGCCACGTGATCTACGACGTGGCGGGCGATGAGAAGAAGTCGCTCACCGTAGCCGACCTGCTACAGAAGTTCGAGGAGGTCTCGGGCGGCGAGCTCGCCAACGACCGCATGCTGCTGAGCTAAAACCTGCCAAAAAGGGACAGGTTTATTTTGGCAGGTTTTATCTGCGCAAACGTCAAAACCGCCGCAAAGGGACAGACGCCCTTGCGGCGGTTTTCGCATATTATGTCGATAATCCGATATTCAACCAGACATTCTGGCTAAGGACTAAGGAAACTGCCATGAAAAGACTCCCCCGCTTTGCGTTAGCCGCCGCGTTGTTTGCCGGCTCGCTCGCAGGCATCCCAAGCCTCACTTTCGCGGGGAACCTGCCCGCCGCTATTGACGGCTCCGTGGCCGTCATGCACACCAACGACATCCACGGCAGCTACAAGTACAGCTACAACGCAAGCAAGGGCACCGGCACTGTCGGCTTTGACGGACTGGCGGTTCTCTATAGCGCCCAAGGCAGCGCCCCCGATCTTCTGCTCGATGCAGGCGACACCTTCCACGGGCAGTCCTTTGCCACCATGAGCGAGGGCAAGAGCATCGCCGAGCTCATGGACACCTTCTATGCCGACGGCTACGACGCGACCACGCCAGGCAACCACGACTGGAGCTACGGCGCGGGCAAACTCCGCACCATGACCGGCTACAGCACCACCGGCACGCCCTTCGCCATGCTCTGCGCGAATGCGAAGTCTACGAGCGGCGTATGGAGCTCGAGCATCACCAAGACGCTCAACCGCACTTGGAAGGACGGCGAGGACAGTTCCACGTTTAACTACAAGATTAAGGTCGGCGTCATCGGAGCCATGGATGAGTCGCTAGGTTCCTCGCTGCGCGCGGACCTGGTCGCGGGCACCAGCTTCTCGAGTGCCGCGAACGCCATCAATGCCGAGGCAGAGCAGCTGCGCAAGGAGGGCTGCGATGTTGTTGTGTGTATCGCGCACACGCTCGACGCAAAGACCTTTGCCACGCGGCTCCGTGGCGTCGATGCCCTTATCGCAGGCCACGAGCACATCAACCTTAACGAGAAGGTAACGGGAGCCGACGGCAAGACGATCCACGTTGTCGAGGCAGGCAGCGCCTTTGCCGAGGTGGGGCTGCTTTCCATTCCGTACAAGTACAACACGAATGACACCGAGACGACCGACGATGACACGGTCACGGTCCCTGCATACGGCAGCGACGAGAAGCTCTACACCGCCAAGAACGTCAACGACCTTTTGGCAGACCCCGACAAGGGCTCCGACTACCAAAGCCGCCTTGAAGCCGTCCGCAACAAGATCAAGCCGCTCGACGAGGCCTTTGAAAACGAATCGAACAAGGTGCTCGGCACATCTACCACCAACTATTTCTACGGCGAGGACGCCGCAGGCACGCATGGTTGGGAAATGGTGCGCACCACCGATTTCCGCCCCAGCAAGGAGGGCGATACCACCAAGGCCCAGACCATCGGCCACGTGATTTGCGGCTCCTATCTTGCCTTGACGGGCGCAGACCTCGCTATCGAAAACGCTGGCGGCATCCGCGGCGGCATCGCGGCGGGCAACGTGACCGCCGGCAACGTCATCGCCATCTCGCCCTACGGCAACACCGTGGAGACCTGGACCATGACCGGCGCGGACTTCCTCGCAGCACTCGAGCACTCGCTACAAATCAGCGACGATTGCAACGACAGCTACGAGCTTCAGCAGGCTTATGTGGCGGCCGGTCACACCGAGCAGGAGGCGCAAGACAAGTACAAGTGGCGCGATGACTCCGGCAGCGTCCTTTCCTTCGGCGGAATCAACGTGACAATCGATTGGACGCAGTCCGAAGGCAAGCGCATCGTGAGCGCCACGCTCACCAAGGATGGCAGCACGCTCGATCCCACCAAGACCTATACCGTCGCCACCAACAACTACATCATTACCAACACGACCGACTTTCCCACCTTTGCACACGCCACCAAGTACACCGAGTGGGGCACGTGCGAGGCGGCGCTTAGGGCGCTGATCGGGCAGAACGGCTGGGAGAGCAAGATGGCCTCACTCGCGGGCACCATCAGCTTTGGCTCCGCTGCCGTGGACCCCACGCCCTCACCGGCCCCGACGCCTAAGCCCTCGTCTAAGACGGACACGGCGACCACGAAGGTCATCACCAAGAAGACGACCGGTAAGCTTGCCGCAACGGGAGACCGCACGCTGGCAGTAGTTGGCGCGTGCCTTATCGGCGGCATCATCGTCATCATGCTCGGCATTATCTGGAAGCGTCGACGCTAAGCTACACCGCCGGGCCTTACAGCCCCGCCGCGTAAACCTTATATCGAGCACAAAAGCCCGTCCGAATTTGATCGGACGGGCTTCTTGGTGGGTATCATGGTTGGACGATCATAGGAGGTTTCCCTACATGGAATTGTTTGAGCCAATTCTTCATTTCTTTGCACAACGATGGGTCCACAACATCATCTGGGCCGTCATCTTGGCGATAGGCACCGCCGTCGCCGCCAAGGTCGTATCCAAGACCCTGAACCATCTGCTTAACCGAGACGATAACCCGCTTCCGGCATCGAGTATCTTCATCAACATCGCGCGCGCCGTCATCTGGATGATTGGCGGCAGCTTTATCCTCGACAACTGCTTTGGCATTAACGCAAACGCGCTCGTCGCCGCTCTTGGCGTCGGCGGCATCGCCATCTCGCTCGGCTTTCAGGACACGCTATCAAACCTTATCGGCGGCATGCAGGTGACCTTTATGGGCATCATCAAACCCGGCGACAATATCGAGGTCGGCGGCGTGTCGGGCGTGGTCCAGGACATCACCTGGCGTCATACGACCATCGAGGACGCCTGTGGACAGACCATCATTGTGCCCAACTCCAACATCTCCAAGAACACGCTCGTGCATTTGATGCCCTTTGGGCGCGTGGCCGTGCCCGTTGCCGTAAAGGATACGTCCAAGTGGGCTTCCCTTGACGTGCTGGCAGACGAGCTCGCGAGCGCAACCAAAACGGCCGTCTCGCCCATCTCGGGCTTTGACAAGGAGCCCTACGTACTCTTTAGCGAAATCGGCGACTTTGGCATCAAAGGAAAGATTATCTTTATCGTCAGCGACGACAGCACTACTTTCACGGCAGCCGACGCCTGCATCCGCGCCATCGCCCCCATCATCGCCTAATCCACTGCAAAGGGGACAGGCATCTTTGTAGTGGTTTTCATTCGTGGTACCATGGTTCATATCGTTGTTTAAACGACTAAGGGAGTAGACGCCATGGAAGAGGCCTATCGGCAAGCACGCAAGCGCGGCGAGCAGGGACGCCGTCGCGCCATCAGCCAAAGCGAGCATCCATACCTTACGGACCTCGATAGCTTGGTTGCTCAGCTCCCCTTAGGTCAGCGAGTGAGCGTCGGCCTGCGGGATATTCCGCTCGAAATGGTCGTCGGCACGGTCACCAAAGGCCGTCAGTCCGCCTTTTCATGCAACTTTATGCCCCTGCTGCCGTTTAACACCGAGTTCGCCCGCAAGTGGTCCAACCTCTACGACATCCAGGTAACCGAGGGCTATCGCGACCCCATCATCGTCACCGAGTTCATGCATCGGTTCTATGTCCAGGAAGGCAACAAACGCGTCAGTGTCCTCAAATTCCTGGACGCTCCAACGGTTTCGGCCAGGGTCACCCGTCTCTACCCCGGCACATGGGATTCCGTCGAAAGCCGCCTGTACGGTGAATTCTGCGCGTTTTGGCGCGTCTGCCCCCTATACGAGATCGAGTTCTCGCGTGAGGGAAGCTACGAGACGCTCGCCAAGATGCTCGGTCAGAACCTTATCGAAAAATGGCCGCAGAAAAAGGTCGACTACCTGCGCCACACCTTCCTGCTCTTTAAGCGCGCCTACCTTCGCGCAGGCGGCGACCACCTGGACATTACGCCCGCCGACGCCATGCTCGTCTACCTCAATGTGTACAACCAGGACCGCCTGCTGGATACGCCGACGGATATCGTCGTAAACCGCCTGTGCAAGATTTGGCGCGAGCTGGTCATTGCCGGCAAAAATGACGAGGACAAGGTCGATCTTGTCGAAGCGCCGAGCGTCGATGAGGAGGAGTCGCCCGCCAAGTCCACCTCCGGCGTGCTCAACTTCTTTATGGGCAAGACTGTCTATTCGGCGGCCAACCCCCTGCGTATCGCCTTTATCCATGAGTTCCCCCGTGCGGCGTCGAGCTGGGACAGTCTGCACGACCAAGGACGTCAGTATCTCGATGAGCACTTTGACGGTATCGTGCGCACCGAGGCGTTCGAGGACTGTCACGATCCGGACGTGTTCTACGCCGCCGTGGAAACGGCTGTCAAACATGGAGACAACGTCATCTTCTCGACCTCGCACCGCCTGATGGAATACACGCTCAGAGCTGCCGTTGAGTATCCCCAGGTTCGGTTCCTTAACTGCTCTATCGGCCTTCCCCACCAAAGCGTCCGTTCGTACTTTGGCAAGATGTACGAGGCCAAGTTCCTCCTGGGCGCCCTTGCCGCCAGCATGGCGGACAACCATCGCATCGGCTACCACGCGTCGGTCTTCGCATCCGGCGCGCTCAGCGAAATCAATGCCTTTGCCATCGGTGCCTCGCTGCTCGACCCCCGCGCGCAAATTATCCTCACCTGGGGCGATGTGCCCGCCGGCGGTCTTGCCGAGGCCATGTGCCGCGAAGGCGTGAGCGTCATGACCGGCGCTGACATATCAAAGTCGCTCGAAGACCCTACGGCCTACGGACTCCACCGCCTGGTCGATGGCAAGGTTACCGGCATCGCCATGCCGGTATGGAACTGGGGCCGTTACTACGAGCTCATCGTTCGCAGCCTTCTGCACGGCACGTGGGACGAGACCAGCGACGATAACCAAGTGCGCGCCGTCAACTACTGGTACGGCATGAGCTCGGGCGTTATCGATATCCGTTACGCTCCGGGCCTACCCTACCAGACGCGCAAACTCGTGCAGTTGCTCCGCAACGGCATTGTCGAGGGCTCCATCAACCCCTTTGGCGGCGAGCTCCACAGCCAGAGCGGCGTGGTACAGATCGAAGGCTTCCCTCCGCTGCCGAGCACGCAGATTGTCGAGATGAATTGGCTGGCGGACAACGTGGTGGGCACCATTCCGCAGCTCGACGATGAGCCGGGAGTTACCGCCCTATGAAGATCCTTGCCATAGCCGATACCGAAGAACGATGCCTTTGGGAGTGCTTTCGCAAGGAACGCTTTGAGGGTGTCGACCTGATTTTGTCCGCCGGCGATCTGGACCCGGACTATCTAGAGTTTTTGGTCACAGTCATCAACAAACCGCTCATCTACGTACGCGGCAATCACGATGACCGCTACGCACGTCATGCACCGGGTGGATGTAGCTGCGTGGAAGACAGCGTGTACACATACCGAGGGATTCGCATTGCGGGCCTTGGCGGGTCCATGCGTTATCGCGACGGCGCCAACATGTACACCGAACGCGAGATGTCCAAGCGCATGCGTAAGCTGTCGCGTAAGGTTAGGATGGTCGGCGGGTGCGACATTCTGCTTACCCATGCACCCGCGGCCGGTATGGGTGATCTGGACGATCTGCCGCATCGAGGGTTTGAGTGCTTTAACACGGCGCTTGAGTCCTGGGGGGCCGACTACATGGTGCATGGGCATGTACACCAAAGCTACGGTTACGATTTTCAGCGCGAGCGGCAGCATGTGTGTGGAACGACGATCATCAACGCCTGCGGCTATACGCAGTTTGAGCTCGACCAGACGCGCTACCCCATCCGTGGCTGGCAGGCAGCCTGGCTCAATTCGCAAACCATGCGCCGCGAGCTCAAACGCCACGATGCCATCGAGTCCTCAACAGCCAGAACACCCTGGTAACCACCACAAAGGGGACACTGTCCCCTTTGTGGTGGTTTTACGCGATAGCAAGAAACCCGGTCCTGCGCAGGGCAGAACCGGGTTTCTTTAGCAATGCTTGCGTTGCTCAGGCAGTAACTATCAGTTACTCAGCCAGGAAGTCACGCTGGACAGCGGGATCGACCTTGACGCCAGGGCCCATGGTGGAAGACACGGAGATGGACTTGACGTACTTGCCCTTAGCAGAAGAGGGCTTGACGCGCAGGATCTCGGTGTACAGAGCAGCGTAGTTCTCAACGAGCTGCTGCTCAGAGAAGGACTTCTTGCCCAGGGGCACGTGGCAGATGCCGTAGCGGTCGGCGCGGTACTCAACGCGGCCGGCCTTGAGCTCGGAGACCATCTTGGCGACGTCCATGGTCACGGTGCCGAGCTTGGGGTTCGGCATGAGGCCACGGGGACCAAGGATCTTACCGATACGGCCAACCTTGGCCATCATGTTCGGCGTAGCGATAGCGGCGTCGAAGTTGATCTCGCCCTTCTGGATCTGGGCGACGAGCTCGTCGGAACCGATGATATCGGCGCCGGCAGCCTCGGCCTCGCGGGCCTTCTCGCCCTCGGCGAAGACGGCAACACGAACGGTCTTGCCGGTGCCGTGAGGCAGGGAGATGGAACCACGGATGTTCTGGTCAGCCTTACGAGTATCGATGCCCAGACGGAAGTGGGCCTCGACGGTCTCGTCGAACTTGGCGGTGTCGAGCTCCTTGATGAGCTTGGCAGCCTGAAGGGGGGTGTAGAGCGTGGCGCGGTCGATCTTCTCGGCAGCGGCGTTATAGCTCTTACCATGCTTAGCCATGTGCATTACCTCCTGTGGTTAAACGGGCGTGAGCCCTCCCACATCGTATCGTGTGCCCTATTGCACACATTTAACGGGCGCCCCGGTCGGAGCACCCGTCGTTACCATAAGAAATCGCTACTCAGCGATGGTGACGCCCATGGAACGGGCGGTACCGGCGATGATCTTCTTGGCGGCGTCAATGTCGTTGGCATTGAGGTCCGGCATCTTGATCTCGGCGATCTTGGTGAGCTGCTCCTGGGAGAGCTGACCAACCTTGTCGGCCTGGGGCTTAGCGGAACCAGACTTGAGGTTCAGTTCCTTCTTGATGAGGTGAGCCGCCGGCGGGGTCTTGGTGATGAAGGAGAAGGACTTATCCTCGTAGACAGAGATCTCAACGGGGATGATGTCGCCCTTCTTGTCCTGTGTCTCGGCGTTAAAGGCCTGGCAGAACTGCATGATGTTCACGCCAGCAGCGCCCAGGGCGGGGCCGACGGGAGGAGCGGGGTTAGCTGCACCAGCAGGAATCTGGAGCTTAATGACGTTGGCAACCTTCTTCTCAGCCATGGTCATTCCTTTCGAATCACGAGTGTGAAGTACTTGCTATATCGTAAGCACGCACGTGTTAGAAGCACTCCTGAGATGAGCAGTCACAGAAGAAGCACGCTCGCGCGAACGGACGAAAACTTAAGCGATGACAGCGACCTGGTTAAAGTCGAGCTCGACCGGCGTCTCGCGGCCAAAGATCATCAGCGTGACCTTGAGCTTGCCAGCCTCGGTGTTAACCTCGGAGACCTTGCCATCAAAGTCGGTAAGCGGGCCATCGGTGACACGGACGGACGTGCCGACCTGAATATCAACCGAGGTGCGCTTGGGCGAATCGCCCTTACCGGGACGACGAGTCATCTTGTTGTACTCGTCACGGGAAAGCGGAGCGGGCTTGCCGTTGCCGCCTAGGAAACCGGTGACGCCGGGCGTGTTGCGAACACACGTCCAAGCATCGTCATCCATCTCCATGCGGACCAGGACATAACCCGGGAAGATCTTGGAATCCTTGGTCTCGCGCTTGCCACCCTCTTTGATCTCGGTGACGCGCTCCATAGGAATCTCGATATCAAAGATACGGTCCTGCATGCCCATGGTCTCGATACGATGCTCGAGATCGGACTTTACGCGGTTCTCGTATCCGGAGTAAGTGTGAACGACGTACCAACGCTTAGACATGGTTTAGCCCCTCAATCCAGAGAACAGAGCAAGAGCCTCGCCAAAGCCAGCATCGAGCAGAGCGATGACGACGCCGACGACGACCAGAGAAGCGCAAACGACGACCGAGTAGTTCACGAGCTCCTTCTTATCGGGCCACGTGACACGCTTCATCTCGGACTTGACCGAAGCGAAATACTTCTTGGTGCGGGCGAAGAAACCAGGCTTCTCGTTCTTCTTGGACTTCGCAGCCTTCTCGTTCTTCTTGGCAACGGCCTTCTTGGCCTCAACCTTGGAGTTGGCGGCAGCGTTGTTGGCAGGTGCCGGCTGCTGAGCCTTCTTCTTGTTCTTCTTGTTGGCCATTTGGGTTACCTCCGCGCAATGCGCTTATACATGAGTAAACCGTAAGCCCCCAAGTGGGAGCTTACGGAATAATGACTGGCACGCCAGGAAGGACTCGAACCCTCAACACTCGGTTTTGGAGACCGATGCTCTACCAATTGAACTACTGGCGTATGTGACTAGAGACTAGCGAGTCTCTTTGTGCAGCGTATGGTGACGGCACCAGGGGCAATACTTCTTAATCTCCATACGATCAGGCATGGTCGACTTGTTCTTGGTGGTCGTATAGTTGCGGCGCTTGCACTCAGTGCACGCAAGAGTAACTAGAGTACGCATGTATCCTGAACCTTTCATTTCCGCCCCGTACGGGCACGAGTTGTTACTTTATCAGCTCCACGTAAGTGCTGTCAATGAAAACCTCGAGTCAATTGGTTCTCGGTGGATCCATTCATATTTGGAACACATCAATGAAGCCATCGAGATCTAATCGACGGTGCATCCGGGACCATTATCGATCCTCTCGACACCAGCAACGGCTCAATATCCATTGCAGAAAAGAACCCGGCACCCATATAAGTGCCGGGTTCTCTAAGTCAGCTATATCAAAGAGCTAATTTACTCAATGATCGTGGAGACGATGCCCGAACCGACGGTGTGGCCACCCTCGCGGATAGCGAAGCGCAGGCCCTCCTCCATGGCGATCGGGTGGATGAGGTCGCCCTCGATGGTGATGTGGTCACCAGGCATAGCCATCTCGGTGCCCTCGGGGAGCTTGACCGTACCGGTAACGTCGGTGGTACGGAAGTAGAACTGAGGACGATAACCATCGAAGAACGGGGTGTGACGGCCGCCCTCCTCCTTGGTCAGAACGTAGATCTCACCGGTGAACTTGGTGTGCGGGGTAACCGAACCGGGCTTGCAGAGAACCTGACCGCGCTCGATGTCCTCGCGCTTGATGCCGCGGAGCAGCAGACCGACGTTGTCGCCAGCCTCGCAGAAGTCCATGGACTTACGGAACATCTCGATACCGGTAACGACGGTGTTCTGGGTATCCTTGATGCCGACGATCTCGACGGGCTCGTTGAGCTTGAGCTCACCGCGCTCGACACGGCCGGTAGCAACGGTACCACGGCCGGAGATGGTCATAACGTCCTCAACGGCCATCAGGAACGGGAGGTCGTTGTTACGAGCAGGCGTCGGGATGTACTCGTCGACGGCGTTCATGAGCTCGCGGATAGCGTCCATCCACTTGGCGTCGCCCTCGAGAGCGCCCAGAGCGGAACCACGGATGACGGGGATGTCGTCGCCGGGGAAATCGTACTCGGAGAGGAGCTCACGGGTCTCCATCTCGACGAGGTCGATGAGCTCGTCATCGTCGACCATGTCGCACTTGTTCAGGAAGACGACGATGTAGGGAACGCCGACCTGACGGGCGAGCAGGATGTGCTCGCGGGTCTGAGCCATGGGGCCGTCGGTAGCGGCGATGACCAGGATAGCGCCGTCCATCTGAGCAGCGCCGGAGATCATGTTCTTGACGTAGTCAGCGTGGCCCGGGCAGTCAACGTGAGCGTAGTGACGGGCAGCAGTCTCGTACTCGACGTGGGAGACGGAGATCGTAATGCCGCGCTCGCGCTCCTCGGGAGCCTTGTCGATGTTCTCGAACGCAGTGAAGTCAGCCTTGCAGCCCTCGGTCTCGGAGAGAACCTTGGTGATGGCAGCGGTCAGCGTGGTCTTGCCGTGGTCGACGTGACCAATGGTGCCGATGTTAACATGCGGCTTAGTGCGCTCAAACTTCTCTTTGGCCATAAAGCCCTCCTCTAAACAGGTCGTCCCCGGACGGGACTTTGCCTTTATACCATAGTGGCCTCTCAACATACTATTGAGAAGCCACCGTGTTACCTATGGTAGCGGTGACTGGATTCGAACCAGTGACGCCACGGGTATGAACCGTGTGCTCTAACCAACTGAGCTACACCGCCGGATGGAGCCTGCAACCAGACTTGAACTGGTGACCTCTTCGTTACCAACGAAGTGCTCTACCGACTGAGCTATACAGGCACTTGACGGGTGGGAGCTATAGGATTCGAACCTATGTAGGCAGAGCCAACGGGTTTACAGCCCGTCCCCATTAACCACTCGGGCAAACTCCCAATCGTTCAAGTATCCGCAGGTCCTTTGGTCTTTTGGACCGCCGCCCCCGCGAACGAAAAAGATAATACGATGCAACCTTGGGGGCTGTCAACGAAAACCTCTAGATACACGGTGCCGGGCGTATCTATATAGTCATGACCTGCGGTTTTGTTGAGTTTGGATATGAAGGACGGTGGTTTTGGATACTGAGGTAACGTTTCCCGAGGTAACACTTTGGTGTAGTAGAGTACACCTTCAGGATCGAACTTCGATAACGGCTTATTTGCACCTATATATAGGTCGAGATCGGGGCTTCCGCGGCAGATTCGAGCGTGGATTTTCTTCCGTTTGAAATCGAGCGTGGGAAAATCCACGCTAAACGGACGGTCAGGCGCCTCACCGCTTTTGTCTTGTTCTGTAACAGCAAGACGCTGATTAGCGGTCCAGATGTTACAGATCAAGACGATTCGCCGCCGGCCTCCCTCGTTATCTAAATCTGTAACAGTAAGAACGGTTTTCCTCCCCTACCTGTTACAGATTGAGACAAATGATCCATCTGCATCCTTCCATCTTGATCTGCAACAGGTTGAAGCAAATGCCCCGTCCTAGCGTTACAGATTGAGACATTCAGAGCTGCACCCACCAATAATTGTTACGACGTAGTCTGAAGAAAGTGCCATTCATATATAGGTTGGGGGCATCCCTCTATCTAGTTTTGTCTCAATACTGAGCGACTGTATCTACAAGGCCCGACAATCGGCTCGCACTTGCCCTAGAGCCCGATCTCCGCGATTATCTTTTTCATCTCGATGGCCCATCCGAGCTGTTCCTTGATGTACCCCGGCCATGCGTCCTGGTGACCCTTGATGGGATGGCCCGCTTTGTAGAAGCGCAGTCCCGAGGCCTTTTTCGCATCGAAGGGTGCCGCCGTCAGCCCGAGGCGCTCCTCGAAGACCCCGCTGTTGGCGATGGCACGGTGCCCGATCTCCTTGTCGTCGTCCACGTACAGCTCGATGCCCGTGCGCCCCTTATGCGTATCGATGAGCAGGGCAAGATGGTATGCCGAGACCCCCAGGCGCAGCGTCGACCAATGGTCCTTGCTGGGCTTCTGCGGGCTGAACTCCTTGAGGAACTCCGGATGGCCGTCCGCCACATCGCGGTAGGCCGTCCAGTACGCCAGCTTGACCTTTTCGGTCTCGCTGAGCCCCTCGGAGAGCTTCACGGTCTTGGTCCACTCGTTCGGCTGCTCGACCACGCCGAAGCGCGGGGCGGGCAGGGAGTCCCCGATCTTCCAGAGCTCGACCTCGACCAGGAAGAACCCGAAGTCGCTGTCGGTGTGCTGGTTGGGCCACTCGGTGGCCTGGCGGTGCTCGTCGCGGGCGCGCGCCACGACCCAGATGACGACCTCGGCGCCCTTGCCGGCGGCATACGAGATCACCTTGCCGAGATGGACGTGGTTGGTGTCCTCGAGTTGGTTCTCGATACTCACCTAGCGCCCCGTACCGGACTCCTGCGCGTAGATGTCCACGTTGAACGATCCGACCGAGGACTCCGTCTCTATGAGCTCGAGCTCGATTCCGACCGCCATCCCGAGGGTTGCGAGGTTCTGCTCCTCGGCCAGCCACTTGGTGAAGTCATGGGCCTCATGCGGCCACACCTCGCGCAGGGGAACCTTCTGAATGGTGTCCAGGTTATAGGTCTTCATCTGTCGCCCCATCGACTAAGGGAGGCATCAGTGTCGTTGTAGAGCCTCTTGCCATCAAACGAGCGTAGAAGAAGATCACGACGCTCTTCGAGGTCTTTCAGCTCGCAGGGGAACACATACAGCATCACATTTTGATGGTACTTGTAGTCGGCATAAACGTCCGGATCGCCCTGGCGCGTGGGTGTGGATACGATATCCTCCGACATGTGCTCACTCGAGCCAACGTAAATACCCAGGTAATCGCTGTAGTTCTTATCGTGGTCGCCCTTTTGATACTTTGCGATAAGGTAACAGCCGGGCATATCGAAACCGTTAAACGCAGCATCGGCAGCTTTGTCCTGCTGGCAGACAAACTTGTGTAGGGGCATCACCGTCGACGCTCCTTCAAAAATCGATTGCCTTGCAGCGTTGATCTTCTTACGAGCCTCGGCAGCTTCTCTTGAATCCTGAAACGCTTTCGCAGCACCGCCCAGTGCGCCAACTGCCGCGCCGACGCCGTCGGCCGCCGCGCCGAACCCCTTACCAATACCATCGGCAACGACACGAGCGCCGTTAGCAGCACCGCCCGCCGCATCCTTTACGGCACCGCCGACGGCATCAACATCGACACCGAGCTGCTTTGCACCCTCAATGACGGCGGCCGCAGCACCCAGGACCTCCGCCGCAAGGTTCACCGTATCTTTTACGTTTTTAAGATTTACAGCCATCCAACTATTCCTTTCGCCATTCCGCTTTCCGGATCGGCCACGACTTTCAAGAAGCACCAGGCACTTGGCGCGGCTTCTCATGTCTATGCCGAATGCCTCTAGCACCTAAGCAAGCAGTCTAATTCTTGCAGCGTAAAACGTAACAGCGAAACGTCTATTAATCGGTGAGTGCAGTGAGCGAATCGAGGAGTGCTCCGTGTTCATGTCTACCTTCAATATTCAAAGCCAGATTGGTATTAGCGCATCGGTTGTATTAGAGCTTCCAACGCCATTGAGCAGAGGGAATTGGCTGCAGTTTTATGTCCCCACGAACGTCTATTTTTCTCAATAACGAACAGCCCGCTCTTAAAGAAGGAGATCCAAATGGGCAACTTAGAAGAACTTGAATTAACTCGACGCGGATTTACGGTTCTCGCGGCCTCAGCTTTCGGAACATTCTTTATTAAGCCGAAAACAGCCATCGGCCTCTCTTCTGGCAAAACGTACATTGTAAGCGTGAAAACAATCGGATACGGCTACCTTTGGGAAAAGGAATTTGAAGACACCGATTGGATGTACGAACCAGATGAGGTAGAAGTCCAGCGCGAAGCGCTTAAACCTGGAGCCATCCTTCGATTCGAACAAGACCCCGACATTCCAAAGGATGCTGCTTGGCTCGACGTCATCTCTGAAGACGGCGAAAAAATCTGCGACATCCCCTGGAGCGCGACGGCAGAAGAAGAGGCAGCCGTCATGAGGATCGTCGATAAAATCAACGGCGGCCATAAAGTCTGGGCAGAAGCGAGCGATGCCGAACATTCTCCGGTTGACGCCGGTCCCGACAACGCACGCATTCACACAATTGAATTCGACGTGTTCTACCGATAATTTGCCGTGTGATGCCTAATGAAATCGGCACGATCCAATCCGACAAGGAGCACCAGGTTCGCTTTTCGCCAGCTTAGTCTTACCATTCGTCCACCATACCCATATGTGCAAGTAGACTCACTCGGTCACGCACTGCCCCGCCACCCCCATCGCATCCACCGTCATTTCGGGCGGCCTCAGTTCAAGCGCACAGTTATTCGACTGATGTCGCAGCAAGAGAGGAATCCGTTTACCGAATAGAAAGCCATGGCATCTGCGGAATAGTCAGAAAGCGCTAGCATTTTCATATCGGGAAAGGAGAGCACTCATTATGGACAAAAAGAAAAGGACAGCCATCGTCTCTGTCGTCGCGGTCTTAATCGTTGCTATCGGAGCGTACTGGTACGTCAATTACCAGATACCGCACAATGAGGCGGTTGAGGCCTTCAACACCGCTGCCGACGGACTTCAAAGCCGCAATGATGACTTAGACGCCGCAATCAAAGAGCTTCAGGAACTGAACAAATCGAAGGATAAGCCCTATGATTCGTCGACGTCTGATTCCGCGACCAATGCGGTAGCCCAAGCTCAGGCCGCCAAAGAAGATATCCCCGCAATGCCAGGTAATACCGACGAGATAAACGCTATGGCAAAGAAGATCGACAAGATGGGAAAATACGATTCCGTCATCGGCGATCTTTCCACCGCCAAGTCCAACCTTCAAGACAGCATCGACCAGCTCAAGCAGGTGACCAACCCCTCAGAGCAATTCATCCTGCAACGGCTCACGGGCATTGCCAACATCACGGCACTGGAAGCTGTTTCGGAGGGCAACGATCCAAATAATAAGTTAGGCAAACAGGGCGGTTACACCGCATGCGTCTACTTTAATTCCGATTTGGTCGACTCTTCCGACGTGTATCTTAGCGGAGATTACACCCCCGTCGTGGACGGCGGATGCGATGCCGGCGGAGCCGTCGAGGTGTACGCAAACGTCAAAGATGCCAAGAAGCGCGATGAGTACTTGAGCAGTTTTGACGACAATTCGATCTTAGACCCCGGTTCGCACAAGGTTGTTGGCACCTGTGTGGTTCGCACTTCTTGCCATCTTGCCGCATCGCAGCAAAACAACATGACGAGCAACGTTGAACAGGCACTCATCAGGCTCGACAAGTAAGTTTTTATTGGTCATATCAGCTGGCGATAAAGGGGTGTAGATATGAGCGATAGATTTCCCGATGTTGATTGGTGGTGCGATCGTTGCGATGCCCATCTCAACAATCGGCTAGGTTTTGACGATCACAAGTACACGTGGGTTTGCGCTGAATGTTGGTTACAAGAACAGTATCTCCGCAACCAACATTTATGAATCCGAAGAAGACTATCTGTTAAACCCAGGCGACGATCCCCTCCCCGATGACAATGGTTACAGTTACCACGTCGTAGGGGGTAGACGAGCAGGTCTGTTAGCCCCGCCCAAATGGGCGGGGCTTTTTCTCTAACATCAACCAGATTCCTTTGCGCAGCACCAGCCAAAATGGTTAGCCCCCTTGCTTTGTCTCAATCTGTAACAACTGGGCAGGTTTTTCCTCCTAACTGTTACAGATCGAGACAAACCTGAAGCTAGGTTGCGCCAAACCCGCTGGCTTATCGACATAAAAAGAAACGGGCCCTGTCCCACAAGGGAACAGGGCCCAAAACTCTCATGGAGCCAGTGACAGGAATCGAACCTGCAACCCACTGATTACAAATCAGTTGCGCTACCGTTGCGCCACACTGGCACACTTGGCGCTTTCGCGCGAAGCCTGTTAAGAATAATGGAATTGCGGACGGGGCGCAACAGGCCGCACGGCGTTATATAAATATGCAAAATCCAGCAACAGCGCGTACCAGGCCCGTTCATTTCTGTCAGTGCGCCCTCAATCTTAAAACCATTCGCCAGAACGAATAGTTTTAATTACAATTGGCTATATAAAACTATTCGTTCTGGCGAAGGGTTTCGCGATGTTGACTACCAAGGAAGCAGCCGAGCTGCTCGGCATCAGCCCGCGCAGGGTGCAGGAGCTCATTAAGAACGGCGCGCTGACCGCCCGCAAGGCTTCTGGCGTGTGGCTCATCGACAAAGACAGCGTCGACACGCGACTCCGCTCCGTGACCAAAACGGGGGGACGTCCCCGCCGCGGCCACGGTAAGAGCGAGATCGCGTTCACCCTCATGAATCGCACGCACGAAGTCGCTCAGCTGGTCTACAGCACATCGCGAAAAGACTTTACCCACATCGGCGCCGACATCGATTACGCCCACGCCCCTATTGGTGTATTTGGCCCTAATAGCCCCATATCGCTCGACTCCTTCCGCATCTGGTGGCGCGGCCGCGGTATCCCGCTCGCACGCATTGGGTTAGCCTCCCTGCTTGCAGAAGCCGCAGTCGATGTTCCCGATGAACTCGTACAGCGAAATCTTGGCCTCTCCCTATCCGACCAGTATTGGATTAGGCCCCAAGGTTCCGGTCTCGCGTGGGAAGATATTAACTTCTTCAATAACGCCTTTGATGACGTCTCACTGTCTATTGCGCCCTTTGCCCCAGAGGGAAAAGCGGCTGCCGCAAAGCCCGACAACACCTCGGACGGCAATCTTCAAAAGTACTGGACGTGCGAGGGCGAACGTCGAATTCTGCATAAGGCAGGAGCGCACCTGAACCAGGAACCTTATAACGAGCTGGTGGCGACCGCGCTCCACCGTCGCATCCTAAACGCCTGCGATTATGTGCCTTACTCGCTCGAGGGCACGGGCACTTCCGCCCTGAGCATATGCGATGTCTTCTTAACTGATGAAGAAGAGTATGTCCCTGCGTTCTATGTAAACCAGCACGCAAACGCAGATGAACGGCTAACCGACTACGAGCGATACGTAGCAAACTGCGAGGAACTCGGGGTGACAGGCGTCAAGGATGCCCTTGACCGCATGATCGTGTGCGACGACATCATCGCCAACTATGACCGTCATTGGCGTAACTTTGGCCTTGTGCGAAACGTCAACACGCTAACCTGCAGACCAGCCCCCATCTTCGATTCGGGCTCATCGCTCTGGTGCAACATATCTCTAGAGGAGCTTAGGGCAGGAGAGCACAGTTTTGCCAGCGCGCAGTTCCATTCAAGTCCCGCGAAACAAATGTTGCTTGTTGAGGATATGAACTGGTTTGACGGGGACAAACTCGAAGGTTTTGTCGACGAGGCAATCGAGATTCTGTCTAAAAACGATGCCCTAGCAGCGAGACTGCCTTATCTAAAAGAGGCGCTAACGTGGCGCCTCGAAAGAATGATCGACATCGCTGAATGGAGTTAGCGAGGCAGCATTGCCCCGCCAACTCCCCTACCGGCCACGCAGGGCCTTGAGCTTGGCCAGGGCATCGGGACTCAGGCGGCTGCCCAGAGTCATCTTGATCTGCGGAGCTTCCTCTGCCTCGTGAACGTCGTTATCGATCTGTTTGATCTCGTCCACCAGCATACGGCTCGAGATGCGCGTGACGCCCTTGCCCATGACGACAGCCTGGATCGTGCCGTCACTCGATACCACGGAGCACGCGCGGCCTTCCTCGCGTGCCTCGATGCAGAGCTTCTGCACCACGGTATCGGCAGAGACGCCCGTCGGCGAAAACTCGATGCGCACACCGCGGGCCGGCAGGTTGGGGCGCTCGCTGGAGATATTGCCCGCGCCGTCAAATACGATCACAGCCTCGTAGCGGCCCTGGGCAAACGCGGCTACGTCATTAATGAGCGCCGTGCGCGCCATATCGTGAACGTCGCTGGAATACGGATCGTCAGAATGGTCGTACACGAGCTTTTCGTAGCGCGGCGTACAGTGGATCACGTTGTAGCCGTCGACCACCAGCAGCTCGGGCTTATTGGAGTGCACCGTCGAGACCGGGTCGGCGATGGCCTGCGCAAACGCATTGCCGCCCACGCCATAGGTCGCGGCCGAAACAATCGGCTTGGCCGAACCCTCGCCAAAGCGCTTGGCCTTGGACTTGGCACGGTTTTTTTTGGACATGCGCTACTCCTCCCCCATGAGCTCGCCGGCGTTGCGACGCAGCCACTCAAAGCACAGCGCCGTGGTCGCCTGGGCAACATTGAGGCTCTCGGTCATGCCGCGCTGGGGAAGCTTGGTCAAAAAGTCGCATTTCTCGAGCACCAGGCGCGAGATGCCGTCGCCCTCGGAACCCATGACAAGCGCCACGCGGCCCTCGAAGGGAGCATCCCAGCAACTGCCCTCGGCGTGCTCGGAGGCACCGCCCACCCAAAAGCCAGCGGCCTTGAGGTCATCGAGCGCACGGGCGATGTTGGGAACCTGCGCGATAGGCAGATGCATGACGGCGCCGGCGGAAGTCTTGTAGCTGCCAACGGTCACGCCGGCAGCGCGCTTGTTGGCAATGATGACACCGGCCGCGCCCACAACCTCGGCGGAGCGCACGATGGCGCCAAAGTTGCCGTCGTCGGTCACATGGTCGAGCACGATGACGAGCGCCGGACCGTCGCCCGCACGGTCGAGGATATCGGCAACATCGGCATAGGGGAAGTTACCAACCTCGAGCGCAATGCCCTGGTGAGCGCCATGACTCGACAGCGCATCGAGCTGCGCGCGCGGCACATACTTAATGCGGACGCCCGCGGCGTTGAGGTCGTCGACCAGGCGCGACAAGGCGGCATCGCGCTCCCCGCCCTCGGCAATGAGCGCGCACTTGATGGGAAAACCAGTGCGTAGCGCCTCGGCGGCAGCACGACGACCTTCGATAAACTCGCCTTTGGGAGCCTGGACAGCGTCGCGGTTGCGATCGCGCTGCGGACGTGCGGCCTGGGTACGATCGCGCTGGCCCTTGGGAGCGGCAGCGCGGTCGTTGCGGCGAATCGGACGCGAGCCAGAAGCAGCCTGCTTGCCTCCACGCGGTGCACGCTTGCGATTGTCGGCCATAAAGCGACCTCCTAAATACATAACGAACAAGAATCGACCGTCCGAGCCACGGCACCTTGCCTTTCAATCGTCGGGCATGACCACCAGGTCTATGCCCTCCTCTTTCAAGGCAATCTGCCGCACCTCGAACGGTCAACAAATACTAGAGAGTCTTAATACGGGTGCCGGCGGTCGTATCCTCGATGGTGAGGCCCAGGTCCTTGAGCTGGTCGCGAATGGCGTCGGCCAGATCCCAGTTCTTGGCGGCGCGAGCCTCGGCGCGGGCCTCGAGAATCTTGGCAGCAGCCTCGTCCACGTCGTCGCCCGTGTAGGCGACCAGGCCGGCGGCAACGCCTAGCAGACCCAGCGGCAGCTCGACCTTGGGCTCGGGGAGCTCAACGCCAAGCGTATCGAGCAGCTCGGCCAGCGTGTCGGCGGCGGCAAGCGCGGCGGCCTTGTCAGCAGCGTCGCCCGCCTGCTCCAGGTACTGGTTGCATTCGGTCACAAAGCCAAAGACGGCACCCATGGCACCAGCGGTGTTAAAGTCGTCGTCCATGCACTCCTTAAAGGCGGCACGAGTCTCAGCGGCCTTGGCGGCAAACGCCTCGGCGGCAGCCGCATCGGCATCGGCCGTCGCATGGTTCGCGGCCCAGCGCAGGTTCTCGACCGTACCGGCGATACGCGTGAGCGAGTTCTCGGCACCCTCCAAGCGCTCCCAAGAAAAATCGAGCGGCGAGCGATAGCTCGTCTGCAGCATCAGCAGGCGCAGGGCGGCAGCGGAGTGCTGCTCGAGGACCTCGGCCAGCGTAAAGAAGTTGCCGAGCGACTTGGACATCTTCTCGCCGTCTACCAGCAGCATGCCCGTGTGCATCCAGGTGTTGGAGAAGCCCTGGTGCCAGGCGCAGGTGGCCTGGGCGCACTCGTTCTCGTGATGCGGGAAGGCAAGGTCGGAGCCGCCGCCGTGGATGTCGATCGGGGTGCCCAGGTAACGATGCACCATGGCGGCGCACTCGGTGTGCCAACCGGGACGGCCCTCGCCCCAGGGACTCGGCCAGCTGGGCTCGCCGGGCTTGGCGGCCTTCCACAAGGCAAAATCGAGCGGGTCGTTCTTGTCCTCGTTCTCCTCGATACGTGCACCAACCATAAGGTCATCGATGTTGCGGCCCGAGACCTGGCCATAGTTGGGATCGCTGCGCACGGCAAAGTACACGTCGCCGTTATCGGCTGCGTAAGCGTGGCCCTGCTCGATAAGCGTCTTGATCATGGCGATCATGGGGCCGATCTCCTTGGTGGCGCGGGGGCGCACATCAGGATCGAGCACGTTGGCGGCGCGCATGACGCCGATGAACTTGTCGGAGAACTCCGTCGCGACCTCGGCAGCCGTGCGGCCCTGCTCGTTGGCGCGCTTGATGATCTTGTCGTCGACATCGGTGAGGTTCTGGGCGAACGTGACCTCGTAGCCGCTCGCGATGAGCCAGCGTCGAATCACATCGAAGCTGATGAACGTGCGGGCATTGCCGATGTGGATGTTGTCGTAGACCGTGGGGCCGCACACGTACATGCGGACCTTGCCGGACTCGATGGGCTGGAACTCTTCCTTTTTATGGGTAGCGCTGTTGTAGATACGCATTCGTTACTCCTTAACGGTTTTCTGTAGCAGGCAGACGGCCCAGGCGCCGATTCCCTCGCCCTGGCCTTCCCAACCGAGCTTTTCGGTCGTGGTGGCGGCGACACCCACGTTTTCGACGTCAACGCCCAGGGCATGGGCCAGGTTGGCGCGCATGGCATCGCGGTGCGGGGTGATCTTGGGTTGCTGACAGGCAATGGTGCAATCGGCATCGACAAACTCAAAGCCCAGCTCGCGCGCATAGTCCATCACGCGAGCGAGCAGCACCATCGAATCGGCGCCCTCGTAGGCGGGATCGGTGTCGGGGAATAGCTTGCCGATGTCTCCCCCGCGGCAGGCGCCCAGAATGGCGTCGGCCAAGGCGTGCGCGAGCACATCGGCATCCGAGTGGCCCAGCAGGCCACGCTCGTAGGGGATGTCGACCCCGCCGATGATACATCGACGCCCCTCCACCAAACGGTGGACGTCGTAGCCGTGGCCAATGCGCAGGTTACTGAACATGGGGAAGGTCCTCTCCCTCGGCCATGCGACCGAGTAGAATCGCGGTTACGGGACGCAGGTCCTCGGGCACCGTCACCTTAAGGTTATCGCGCGGGCTCTGGACACAGCGGACGCGCCCGCCCATGCGCTCGACCAGCGATGAATCGTCGGTACCGATAAAGCCCTCGGCAATCGCCGCGGCATGGGCACGCTTCATGGCGTCGACGCTAAAGATCTGCGGCGTCTGCGCGGCCCAATAGAGCTCGCGCGGCGGCGTCTCGACGATATTATCGCCGTCGACGATCTTGAGCGTGTCGATCGCGGGCTGACCGCACACGACACCGTCGAGCGAGCGGTCACCCATGAGCACGTCGATAGCGTGGTCGATGGCCTCGGTCGTAATGAGCGGACGAGCACCATCGTGGATGGCAACGTATTCAAAGCCCGCCGGAGCCGCATGCACGCCGGCACGGGTGGAATCCTGGCGGGTCGCGCCGGCATCGGCAAAGCTGATGGGCGTGTCATAGTCAAACGGGTCGATGGCCAGGCGGCGCATCTCGGCACGGCGCTCGGCAGGGCACACCACCACGATGTGGCCGACCTTGTCGCTACGATCGAACGCGCGGATGGACCAGCTCATGAGCGGACGGCCCGCCACATTGACGAGCTGCTTGCCGCCGGGATTTCCAAAGCGCTGGCCGCTGCCACCGGCAACGACCACGGCGCATACGGGCGCCATTATGCGTTCCCCTGTTTGGTGCCCTTCATGCGGTACAGCGAGTCCGCAAGAATGGCAGGGTTGTTGACGCCAAAGTCGCCCAGGCGCTCCGGATCCTCGCTAATGTCGTCCATGAGCTCCTGCAGCGAGCCGTACTCGTCGACGATCTTCTCGGCCACGCCGTCGCGCACGACGGACACACGCGAAAGCGTGCGCAGGCCTAGCGGCGTCATGACGGAGTCCTCGTCCAGGTCGTCATAGCCCAGAACTGCCGCCACGTGTTGCGGGTCGGACAGGTCCTTAGGCGTCATGCGAGCGAGCTCTGCACGAATCTTCTCGGCATTAGCCTCGGAAGAATCACTTGCGTAGTCGCGGATCATCAGGTCGTATTCGGTATCCATGCTGGAACCGGCGAGCTGCTCGAGCTGCATCTGCACGAGCTTGCCCTGGTTGCCCAGCTTGACGATGCAATCCTTAAGCTCGGTCTTTGCTTGCTGCATGATCTCGAAGCTCGAGAAAATACCGGTAATGTCGGCGAGCGTAACGTAGTCGTCGAGCTCGAGGGCCGTCAGGCGCAGCAGGGAGCGGTCGAGCGACTGACGGGTGGTCTGGAGCGTGGCGACGAGCTGGTTGACCGAGCTCATGATGGTGGTGACGGGCTGGATCTCGTAGCTCTTGCCGTGAACGTACACGTTAACGACGGCACGACGGGCCGAGACCGAGATCACGATGGCATCGGTGAGCACCGACATGCGAGCGGCGGTGCGGTGACGCATGCCCGTCTCGCTCGTGGCAAGCGAGGGATCGGGATTGAGGTGGAAGTTGGCGCGCAGGATCTGGGTGAGGTCGCCGTCGATGACGATGGCACCGTCCATCTTGGAGAGCTCGAACAGACGGTTCGAGGTGAACGAAATGTTGAGCGGGAAGCCGTCGTTACCGGCAGCGAGCACGTTTTAGGTGTAGCAGACGCAGATAAGGGCGCACAGGTGAACGGCGATGATAATGTCGA